>JAAFHW010000040.1 GCA_013298525.1 Flavobacteriia bacterium | reverse complement strand
ATACACAAGAAAAACCGATGTTTTCATTGGGTTAATTGAAAGAGCTGATATTGCTAACAAAGCAGATGCGAATATTTTTGTATCTATTCATTGTAATGCTAATAAAAATACTGTTGCAGATGGTACAGAAACTTATGTGATGGGTATGAATAAAAACGCCTCTAATCTTGAAGCTGCAAAAAGAGAGAACTCTGTTATTACACTTGAAAAAGATTATAAGCAAAAATACCAAGGTTTTGATCCTAACAAACCAGAAACGATGCTTGGAATGACTATTATGCAAGAAGAGTTTCTTGGAAATAGTATTGCTTTAGCTGGTAAAATTCAAGATAGATTTGTACAAGATTTAGGTAAGAAAAGTAGAGGAGGAGGCGTAAAGCAAGCTCCTTATATGGTATTGCACAAAGCTTACATGCCAAGAGTTCTTATTGAAACAGGTTTTTTATCAAATTCGGTTGAAGGAGCTATTTTAGATTCTGAAGAAGGTCAACAAGATATTGCTGAAGCTATTGCTAAAGCTATTATCAGTTATAAAAAAGATTTCTTTGATGGTGGTGAAGCAGATGCAACTCCAGATATTAAACCATCTCAAAGAATTGAAGATAAACCAATAAAAACTACTCCAGAACCAAAGAAAGTAGATTCTGTTATTAAAAAAACGGAACCAAAAGTTGAATCAAAACCAACTGTAAAAGGAGTGGTGTTTAAAATTCAAATATCGGCTAGTTCTAAGAAGTTAGAAACTACACCAAGCAATTTCAATGGATTGAAAAACATATCTAGTTCTTACAATAATAGTATCTATAAGTATATGTATGGTGAAACATCTAATTATGATGAAGCTAAAAAATTATTACAAGATGCCAAAAACAAAGGTTACGCATCAGCATTTATTATTGCTTTTAAAGATGGGAAAAGCGTAGATGTGAAAGATGTTATCAAATAATATACTATTTTTGTAACCTAAAAAAAATAACAATTTTGAAATTATCAAGAGAAATTAAAACCGCTATTTTAGTTATTGCCTCTATTTTATTATTTATTTGGGGTTATAGCTTTTTAAAAGGAAGAGACTTATTTACCAACTACAAAAATTTATATGTAGAATATGTCAATGTTGAAGGATTAACAGTTTCTTCTCCTGTTACTATTAACGGATTGGTAGTTGGAAAAGTAAATAGTATAGTTATCAATAATGAAACAGGAAAAATCAAAGTTGAAATGCAAATCAATTCTGATTTTCCTATTAAGAAAACTAGTGTTGCCGAAATTTATGCTCCAAGTCCAATTGGTGGAAAACAAATTTCTATTTCACCAACTAAAGAAGGTCAAGATGCTGTTGATGGCGATTTTCTAATTTCTTCAAGTAAACTTGGTTTGACAGATGAATTAGCAAAGCAAATAGAACCTCTAAAAGATAAAATCACCAAACTTCTTGATAATGCTAATGTAATGTTAGAAAATGTTAATCAAGTTTTGGATGCAAAATCTAAAGAGAATCTTAGAAATAGTTTGGCTAACTTAAACGAGACTTTAGCACAATTTAAAGGTGCTTCAAAAGAAGTAAACGAAATGTTAGCTCAAAACAAGTCTAAAATTAGTGGAACTATGTCGAATGTTGAAAAAGCTTCTGCTAATTTCTCTAAAGTTTCTGATTCTTTGGCTAAAGCAAATATTGGTCAAACGGTTAAGAATTTAGAAAAAACACTTGCCAACGTTGATAAAATGATGGGTGATATGCAAGCGGGTAAAGGAACTATGGGTAAATTGATGAAAGATGATGCGATGTATAATAATTTCACCAAAACTTCTAAAGAATTGGAGTTATTGTTACAAGACTTAAGATTAAACCCAACACGCTATGTTAACGTTTCACTTTTCGGAAAGAAAAACAAACCTTACGTCGCGCCAATAAACGATACAATTAAATAGAATAAAACGACTATTATGGGAATTTTAGCCAATATATTTTTTGCACTATTATTAATTATAGGATTTGGATATTTTACAATAAATGTAAAGAAACTTATCCGAAACATTAAACTTGGACAAGATGTAAACCGTTTCGATAATTCTTCTGAAAGATGGAAGAACATGGCAATGATTGCTCTTGGTCAATCTAAAATGGTAAAAAGACCTGTTGCAGGTTTTCTTCATATTATTGTATATGTAGGTTTTGTAATCATCAATATTGAATTATTAGAAATCATTATCGACGGACTTTTTAGTACGCATCGAGTTTTCAAATTCATGGGTGGTTTGTATGATGTACTTATTGGTTCCTTCGAAATTCTTGCATTTTTAGTTCTTGTTGCTGTAATTATTTTTTGGATAAGAAGAAACGTAACCAAGTTGAAACGTTTTGCAAGTTCCGATTTGAATGGAAAACCAAGAAATGATGCGAATTACATCTTATATTTTGAAGTAGTTTTGATGTCATTATTCCTTTTAATGAATGCTGCCGATTTGCATCTTCAAAATCTTCCAGAAGTTTTTGGTCATTATGAAAAAGCAGGTTCGTTTCCAATTTCACAGTTTCTAACTCCAATTTTTGACGGAATGAGTACGCAATTGGTATTCATGTTGGAAAGAACCTTTTGGTGGTTGCACATTATCGGAATTTTAATTTTCTTAAACTATTTATATTTCTCTAAGCATTTACATATTCTTTTAGCATTCCCAAACACCTATTTTGCGGATTTAAATGCTAAAGGAAAATTTGATAATCTAGAAAGTGTTACCAAAGAAGTAAAATTAATGATGGATCCAAATGCCGATCCATTCGCAGCGCAACCTGTTGATGAAAACGCAGTTCCAAGTAAATTTGGTGCTTCAGATGTAATGGATTTGAATTGGGTACAATTATTAAACGCATACACATGTACCGAATGTGGACGTTGTACTTCAGCTTGTCCAGCTAATCAAACAGGTAAAAAACTGTCTCCACGTAAAATCATGATGGATACAAGAGATAGACTTGAAGAAGTTGGAAGAAATATTGATAAAAATAAAGGTGTTTTTATTCCAGATAACGTATCGTTATTAAACAATTACATTACAGCAGAAGAATTATGGGCGTGTACTTCATGTAATGCGTGTGTTGAAGAATGTCCAGTTAATATTAGTCCGTTATCAATTATAATGGATATGCGTCGTTTCTTGGTTATGGAGCAAAGTGCTGCGCCACAATCATTAAATGCAATGATGACCAATATTGAAAATAATGGTGCACCATGGCAATACAATCAAATGGATAGATTGAATTGGAAAGATGAACAATAATTAATTAAAATAAATGATAATTTTCCATGTTGTGAGGATTGGAAACTTGTCTAAATGAATGTGAAATAATAAAATTAAAAAAAAAATGAAAGCGGAAGACATTGACAAAACCTTACAACCAGTTACTGAAAACGGACAACATTTAAGTCCAATTTTACCAGAAGGAGTTAAGAATTATTTAATCGACATTGACGGAACCATCTGTGATGATATTCCAAACGAAGAACCAGAGAGAATGTTAACCGCAGAGGTTTATCCAGATGCATTAGTAACATTAAATCGTTGGTATGATGAAGGTCACATTATCTTTTTCTTTACTTCTAGAACAGAAGCGCATAGAGAATATACTGAGCGTTGGTTAAAACAACACGGTTTCAAATATCATGGAATGGTAATGGGAAAACCTCGTGGAGGAAATTACCATTGGATTGATAATCATTTAGTGAAAGCTACTCGTTACAGAGGAAAATTCACTGATTTAATAGAAAAAGAAGTAACCATCGAAGTTTTTGACGATGGACAACATGAGTAATATTAAATATAAGATTTTAGATATTAGATTTTCAAAATATATCTAATACCTAAAATCTAAAATCTAAAATTAAAAGATGTCAGAAGTATTGAACGTGCCAACAATGGCAGAGATGTTAGCTCAAGGCAAGCAACCAGAAGTATTATTTTGGGTTGGTTGCGCAGGAAGTTTTGACGATAGAGCAAAAAGAATTACAAAAGCATTTGTCCGAATTTTAAATCGTGCTAATGTAGAATTTGCCGTTCTTGGAACAGAAGAAAGTTGCACCGGTGATCCTGCAAAACGTGCTGGAAACGAGTTCCTTTTTCAAATGCAAGCCATTATGAATATTGAAGTTCTAAATGCTTATGAAGCTAAGAAAATCGTAACAGCTTGTCCACATTGTTTCAATACTTTGAAAAATGAATATCCAGAATTAGGAGGAAAATATGAAGTTATTCACCATACAGAATTCCTTAAATCATTACTAGATTCAGGCAGATTAACCATTGAAGGTGGACAATTTAAAGGTAAAAGAATTACTTTTCACGATCCATGTTATTTAGGAAGAGCTAACAATATCTATGAAGCTCCAAGAGATTTAATTCAAAAATTGGATGCCGAATTGGTTGAAATGAAACGTTCTAAAGCCAACGGACTTTGTTGCGGAGCAGGTGGAGCGCAAATGTTTAAAGATGCTGAAAAAGGAAACAAAGAAATCAACATCGAAAGAACAGAGGATGCTCTTAAAACTAAACCAGATATTATAGCTGCTGGTTGTCCATTTTGCAACACTATGATGACTGATGGAGTTAAAAATAAAGAGAAAGAAGCTGAAGTAAAAGTTCTTGATATTGCCGAATTAATAGCAAACGCTCAAGATTTATAGATTAAAAAAATGCGACATTCCTTGTTTTTTTATCTGTTGTTTTTTATTCCTTTTTTTTCAATAGCACAAAATGTTGTTGATTCTACTGCAATTGATTCAATTGATGTAAGAAGTAATAAAGAGCTAAAGTTTCATTATAAGCAACTTATTATTCCAACAGTTTTAATTGGATATGGAGTTATTGGATTGGAAAGCAATCAAATAAAATTGTTTAACAACGAAATTAAGCAAGAAGTTAGCGAACATATTGACGAAAAAATTTCGATTGATGATTTTTCTCAATATTTACCAGCAGTAAGTGCATTTGGATTAGAAGGTATAGGTATTAAAGGAAAAAATAGCATAAAGGATAAAGCTATTATTTTGACAACTTCGTATCTAATTATGGGATTAACTGTAAATAGTTTAAAAGCAACTGCTACTGTTGAAAGACCAGATGGTACCAGTTTAAATTCGTTTCCATCAGGACATACAGCTACAGCTTTTATGGGTGCTGAATTATTATATCAAGAATACAAAGACGTTTCAATTTGGTATGGAGTTTCTGGTTATTTAGTTGCTGCAGGTACTGGCGCTTTTAGAATGTATAACAATAGGCATTGGTTAAGTGATGTTGTTGCAGGTGCAGGTATAGGAATTTTAAGTACTAAAGCTGCTTACTGGCTATTACCTACAATAAATAAATTATTTACAAATAATAAATCAAGTAAAAAAAATACTGTTTTTATCCCATATTATGATGGAAAAGCAACAGGTTTTGGATTAGTTTCTACTTTTTAAATAAAAAACACATGTATATTCCATTTGAAAATTTACCTCAAGAATCTAGAATTTGGATTTACCAATCCAGTAGAAAATTTTCTGATGAAGAAGTTGCTGAAATTGAAAAAGATTTGATGCAATTTATTGAAAATTGGTCAGCTCACGGAACTTCTCTAGAAGCTTCCTTCACTATTAGATACAATCGATTTATAATTCTCTCAGTCAATCAAGAATTTCATCCTGCAACTGGATGTTCTATTGATTCATCGGTTGGATTTATTCAAAATTTAGAACAAAAGTACAGTGTAGATCTATTAGATAAAATGAATGTTGCTTTTAAACAAGGCGAATTCATTACTTATAAAACACTTTTAGAATTCAAAAAACTAGCAAAAGACAAATCGGTTTCTGAAAACACAATAGTTTTCAATAATCTCGTTAATACTATTGAAGAACTCAATGAAGGTTGGGAAATTCCTGCAAGTGAAAGCTGGCACAGTAGATTCTTTTAATCTTTATCTCCTTTCATGAAAAATATAAGTAAGCTACTTTTATTGTTTGTAATAATAACTTTTGTATCCAACTGCGGACCTACAAAGGGAAAATCTTCTGTTGGTGTAATTAAAAAACCTGAGTTAGTAATTGAGGAAGATCTTTATATTCCAGTTCCAAAATCAGAGCGTAAAAATTATTTCAAAGAAACTTCTGAAGAAACAAAATGGGTTGATAGTATTTATACTCAAATGACTTTTGAAGAAAAAGTAGGACAATTATTTATGGTCGCTGCTTATTCTAATAAGGATACGGTCCATTTCAATGCAGTTGAAAAGCTAGTTACTCAAAATAAAGTTGGTGGTTTAATCTTTTTTCAAGGTGGTCCAGTTCGTCAAGCCAAATTAACTAATCGTTTTCAAGCAAAATCAAAAGTGCCTTTGTTTATTGGAATTGACGCTGAATGGGGATTGAGTATGCGATTAGATTCCACTTACAAATA
The DNA here is from genome assembly GCA_013298525.1 of Flavobacteriia bacterium. Lineage (GTDB taxonomy): Bacteria > Bacteroidota > Bacteroidia > Flavobacteriales > Flavobacteriaceae > Flavobacterium. The sequence continues at coordinate 15,885 of JAAFHW010000040.1, read as the reverse complement.
TCCATGGAATACGACACTTGGAGCAATAAAAGATTTACGACTTATAGAAAAAGTGGGTAGAAATATGGCTCAAGAAGCCAAACGAATTGGAGCACATTTCAACTTCGTTCCAGTTTTAGATATTAATACCAATCCAAAAAATCCTATTATTGGACACCGTTCATTTGGTGAAAACAAAGTAAATGTAACTGAACATGCCATTGCTATAATGGAAGGAATTCAAAGTGAAGGTGTCTTTTGTACAGGAAAACATTTTCCAGGACATGGCGACACTGCTTTAGATTCTCATTATGCTCTGCCTTTAGTGAATTTTACAAAAGACCGATTAGAAAAAGTTGAATTGTATCCATACAAGAGAATGTTTGATGAAGGATTAGTTTCTGTTATGGTAGCCCATTTGAACATTCCAAGTATTGAGCCACGAGATAATTTTCCGACTTCTGTTTCGTATAATGTTGTAACTAATTTGCTTCAAGAGGAATTGGGATTTGATGGTTTGATTTTTACTGACGCATTGAATATGAAAGCGGCAAGTAAGTTCATGAAACCTGGAGATATCGATTTAGAAGCTTTTATGGCTGGAAATGATATTTTACTTTTTGCAGAAAATGTTCCTTTGGCTTATCAAAAAATTTCTGAAGCCTATAATAATGGACTAATTACTGAAGAGCGTTTAGCAAAATCTGTAAAAAAAATATTGGCTCATAAATTCAAAATCGGTTTAAATCACTACAAACCAGTTGATTTAAAAAATATAGCATCCGATTTGAATACTACGTTTAAAGATGCACTACAATATCAACTTTTCGAACATGCAACTACAGTTTTAAAAAATAAGGATAACATTCTTCCCATTAAAAATCTTGACCAAAAGATTGCTTATGTGAAGTTGGGCGATGATGTAAATTCTTCTTTTGTAAACACTATAAAAAAATATACTGAAATAACCGAAATTTCAGAAGAGAACATTGATTCACTTAAAGTAAGACTTAAAGACTTTAACACTGTCATAGTAGGTTTTCACAAATCGGATAGAGCTTGGAAAAAGCATGATTTTTCTGAAACGGAATTACTTTGGCTTCAAGAAATTGCTAAAAATAATGTAGTAATTTTAGATGCATTTACAAAACCATATTCTTTATCTGCAATATCAAGTTTTGATGATATTGAAGGAGTAGTAATGTCTTATCAAAATGGTGACATTGCTCAAGAAGTTAGTGCTCAATTACTTTTTGGAGCTTTTGAACCTCAAGGAAAATTACCTGTTACAATCAACGAAGAGTTTAAAGAAGGTTATGGACTAAGAACTGATAAATTAAATAGATTAGGGTTCACTGCTCCAGAAAATGTTGGTATGAGTCCAAGTATTTTATCTAAAATTGATACTTATGCTAAAAAGGCTATTGACGGTAAAATGGCTCCAGGAATGCAAATTTTAGTAGCAAGAAGAGGTAAAGTTATTTTTCAAAAGTCCTATGGTTATCACACTTATGACAATCAAACAAAAGTATCTAATTCAGATATTTATGACGTAGCTTCGATTACGAAAATGGTAGCTACATTACCAAATGTAATGCAACAATATGATAAAGGAAAAGTAACTTTAGATTCCAAATTGGGTGATATGTTGCCGATGTTTCAAGGAACTAACAAGCAAGATATCGTGTTTAAAGATTTGCTATCTCATTATGCAAAATTACAAGCATGGATTCCTTTTTACAAAAACACTTTAGATGCTGAGAAATGTCCATCTGATAAAATATATAGTTTGTATAATAAAGAAGGATTTAATTATCAAGTTGCTGAGAATCTATACATCAGAAATGATTATCAAGATAGTATTTTAAAACAGATTGCTGATAGTAAACTTTTGGACAAAAAAGAATATAAATACAGCGATTTTACTTTTATCATTTTAAAAGAATATCTAGAAAAAGCTACTGGAAAAACTCTTGATAAATTGAGTACAGAAAATTTCTATAAAACTTTAGGAATGAACAATACCATGTTTAATCCACTTAGAAAGTTTGATTATAGTGCAATACCTCCAACAGAAAATGATAACTATTTTCGTCATACTATAATTCAAGGTTATGTTCATGACATGACAGCTGCGATGCAAGGTGGTGTTGCTGGACATGCAGGAATTTTTTCAAATGCTATGGATATTGCCAAAATGATGCAATTGTATCTTCAAAAAGGTAATTATGGTGATAAACAATATTTTTCTCCTTCAACATTTGATACTTTTAATACGTGTCATTTCTGTTCAGAAGGAAATAGGAGAGGATTAGGTTTTGATAAACCTCAATTAGGAAAAGAAGGTCCTACTTGTGGCTGTGTATCCATGTCAAGTTTTGGTCATACAGGTTTTACCGGAACTATAGCTTGGGCTGACCCAGAAACTGAAATTGTATATGTGTTTTTGTCAAACAGAACTTATCCTGGTAATACAGAGATAAATAAACTTTCTAAAGAAAATATTAGAGAAGATATTCAGAAGATTATTCAAGAAGCTATTTTAGATAAATAGATTTTTAATTTTTTGTTAACGAATTTCATTAGGATTTTCAGTAACTTCGTACTTCTAAAAATCAGCAATGAAAATAGCAATCGTTTGTTATCCAACTTTTGGTGGGAGTGGTGTTGTAGCTACAGAACTCGGTCTTGAATTAGCACATCGCGGACACGAAATACATTTTATTACCTACAAGCAACCTGTTCGTTTGGCACTTTTAAACTCAAATGTGCATTATCACGAAGTTAATGTTCCTGAATACGCTTTGTTTCATTATCAGCCATATGAATTGGCACTATCTAGCAAATTGGTAGATATGGTAAAATTATATGGTATTGAGTTATTACATGTACATTATGCAATTCCACATGCTTATGCAGGTTATATGGCTAAGCAAATGTTGAAAGATGAAGGAATTAATATTCCAATGGTTACTACCCTTCACGGAACCGATATTACCTTAGTAGGAAAACATCCATTTTATAAAACAGCTGTTTGTTTTAGCATAAATAAATCGGATGTAGTTACTTCTGTTTCGCAGAGTTTAAAAGACGATACGTATAAACATTTTGATATAAATAAAGAAATTCATGTTATTCCAAACTTTATAGAGTTAGAAAAGCATCGCAATGAACCCTTGATCTCTTGCCAACGTTCTGTAATGGCAGAAAAACACGAAAGTATAATTACTCACATAAGTAATTTCAGAAAAGTAAAAAGAATTCCTGATGTTGTTAAGATTTTCTTCAAAATACAACAACAAATTCCAGCCAAATTGATGATGGTAGGTGATGGTCCAGAACGAGAGATTGCCGAAAGAATGTGCGAAGAACTTGGAATTCAAGATAAAGTGATTTTCTTTGGAAATAGTAATGAAATTGATCAAATTCTTTCTTATTCAGATTTATTTTTATTACCATCTGAGACAGAAAGTTTTGGTTTAGCCGCTTTAGAAGCAATGGCTTGGTCTGTACCTGTTATTTCAAGTAATTCTGGAGGTTTGCCTGAAGTGAACTTTGATGGAGTTTCAGGATATTTAAGTAATGTAGGTGATGTAGAAGAAATGGCTGAAAATGCTATAAAAATTTTAAGCAATATTGACACTTTAAATACGTTTAAAGAAAATGCTTTATCGGTAGCAAAACAATTTGACATAAAAAACATATTGCCAATTTATGAAGAAATCTATCATAAAGCAATTGAAAAATCTAAGCAAATAAATTTATCATGATAAAAAAACTCGGTGCAATTTTATTAGTTATAACACTTTTTTCTTGCTCTTCATCAAAACCTCCAATGATATCAGAACCAATGTATGATGTGCTTTTTGGAAGTGATTATGGTGGAGCCTCTTTTCAGTTTTACGAAATTGTTTCAGATGAAAGAGAATTTAATATTTTGCTTACTGATGATATGATAAAGCCCTATGTAAAAAAGGAAGATATTCAAACTTGTAACTTTATATTGGTTAACATGGGAGAAAAAAAATCAGGTGGTTATACACTTGAAGTACAAAAGGTAGAAGAATTAGCTGACAAAGTTATTGTCACTTTAAAAGAAGTTGAACCCAAAGGAGTAGCCACAATGGCAGTTACTAAACCATGTTATGTAATCAAAATAAAATCTAAAAAGCCAATAGAAATAAGATAAAAAAAATCCCGATTGAAAAATCGGGATTTTTTATTAGAATTTGTATCTAATTCCTAAGGCTAAATCTGGTCCAAAATTATCTTCTCGATAATCATCAGAGTTAAAATAAAGTTCAGGTCTAATGTCTAAAGATAGTTGAATTGGCACTTCCTTAAAGTTATATTCAATACCTAAATCACCAGCAACAAAAACAAACGTTCCATTGTCTTTGTATTGATTTCCATTAGCTCTATAATCATAGCTCCAACTTCCTAAACCTCCACCAACACCAGCATACCAGTTAAAACCTCCATCAATATTCCATACCCATTGATAAACACCTGTAAGTTTAAAGGCGTCTACATCATTACTATTTCTAAAACCCAAATCAAGTTCTAAACGATTGTTTTTAGATAAACCTCTTTGATAGGATATTTCACCACCAAGTCCATCGTTGTCTCCAAGTCGCAAGCCTAATGCGTTTTTCGAAATGTCTTGTGCTTGTCCAGTAAATGCTAATCCAATTAACATCATCGCTGATAGAATTACTTTCTTCATAAAATTGTTATTTAAAGTTTATATTATAACAAGCTTAAAAGGTCAATTATTGTGCCGTTAGTTGTTAAAAAATTCTAAATGCAAGTTTATACCCGTTAAGTCATTGGTTATAAGATAAAAAAAAGTGACAAATTGGAAATACCATATTTGTCACTTTAGCTAAACTTTAAAAAATTTCTTAGTTTATAAGAAACGATTTTATACTTTCTGTTTGTGTTTGGTTGAAAGTTGAAGGAATCGGTAAAGTTACATTTGGAATACTATTCAATTGATAATTCAAAACAGTATTTGCATATATCATACCAACATTTTTACTATAGTATTGATTAGAAACAATTACATCTTGTGCAGGCATAATTGTAATAGTTACAGGTATTCCAGAAACAGTTTGAACCGTTGTAATTTTTAAATTTAATACAATTTTTGTTTTTCTAATATCACCATAATCATCTCCATTAGGAAAAAGATAAGATGCTTGACTACCATTATATACCGATTTTAAGGTATAATCAATAGTTAAAGGATAAGTTTGAACTGTTTGGTTAATTGTACCTGAAGTAGTACTTAACACTTGACCAACAATAGCACTTTCTTTAAAGAAAATAAAATCTGTTACATTTAAACTAATAGGTGAAGTTAATCCAAAATCAAAACTAAAATTCCCAGTCATAAGTAACTTACTTCCATCAATTTTGATTCCATTATTTCTTAAAGTCGAACTAAAAAAACCTGTTGGAACATTTAATGTTTTTAATTTTTTATAGGTTACCGAATTGATTAATGTATCATTAGCAACATAAATAGAATCTCTTGTTAATGGGTTAGTAGAACTGCTTAAATCACTATCAACATCATAAGTCCAATAATTATTGTTTTTTAATGGCAAAAACTCAGTTGGGGCTTCATTTCCATTGTCAGAATTATTATCGCTATCACTTGAACAAGATGTTAAAAAAATCAGTAACAATGATGTAATTAAAAATTTAGTTTTCATATCAAAATTTATTTATTTGGGCTAAATTAATAAAAAAGTTTTTATCTTTCATAAATATGTAATAATCATTTTACAAATAGAATTCTTGTTTAAAATTAAACTGTAAACTTTTAAACTTTAAACAATTCAACTATATTTGTTCAAAACTATTAAAAATGGCTGGGAATAGCTACGGAACACTTTTTAGGGTTACAACTTTTGGAGAATCTCATGGAGATGCTCTTGGTGGAATAATTGATGGATGTCCACCAGGAATTGAATTGGATATTGAAGCAATTCAAATTGAAATGCAACGCCGTAAACCTGGACAATCTGCTATCGTTACTCAACGTAAGGAAGAAGATGATGTTCAATTATTATCAGGTGTATTTGAAGGTAAAACCACTGGAACTCCAATTGGTTTTATCATTCCAAATACCAATCAAAAATCAGATGATTACTCCCACATAAAAGATTCTTATCGACCAAGTCATGCTGATTATGTTTACGAAAAAAAATATGGTATTCGTGATTATCGCGGAGGCGGAAGAAGTTCAGCAAGAGAAACTGCAAGTAGAGTAGTTGCAGGAGCAATTGCTAAACAAGTTTTAAAAGATATTAAAATCAATGCTTTTGTTTCATCGGTTGGTGAAATTTTTATTGATAAACCTTATCAGGATTTAGATTTTTCTTTAACCGAAACCAATGCTGTTCGTTGTCCAGACCTAGCTTCAGCTGAAAAAATGGAAGCTTACATAAAAGAAATAAAAAAACAAGGAGATACTATAGGCGGAACTATAACTTGTGTTATTCAAAATGTTCCAATCGGATTAGGTGAACCAGTTTTTGATAAGCTTCACGCTGAATTAGGAAAAGCAATGTTATCAATTAACGCAGTAAAAGGATTTGAATTTGGAAGCGGTTTTTGTGGTGCCAAAATGAAAGGTAGCGAACATAATGATTTGTACAACGAAGACGGAACTACAAAATCAAATCTTTCTGGTGGAATTCAAGGCGGAATTTCTAATGGAATGGATATCTATTTTAGAGTTGCATTTAAACCTGTGGCAACTTTAATTCAAAAGCAAGAAGTGTTAACTAATCAAAATGAAATCATAGAACAACAAGGTAAGGGTCGTCATGATCCTTGTGTTGTACCAAGAGCGGTTCCAATTGTAGAAGCAATGGCAGCTATAGTTTTAGCTGATTTTTATTTACTAAACAAAATTTATCAAGCAAAATAATGACATCACAAGTAGAACAAAAAAAATCATTTTTTAGTAATTTAACAGTTCAAATTTTAATAGCAATGGTTCTTGGAGCCATTCTCGGAATTTATATTCATAATAATTTTGATACTGAATTTGCAAAGAATTTTAGTGATAAAATAAAAATGTTGGCAACCATATTCATTAGATTAGTTCAAATGATTATTGCGCCATTAGTAATTACTACTTTGGTTGTTGGAATTGCAAAATTAGGAGATATAAAATCGGTAGGTAGAATAGGAGGAAAGGCAATGGGATGGTTTTTTACTGCTTCTTTCATTTCCTTATTGATAGGTTTGTTTTGGGTAAATATTCTTCAACCTGGAGTTGGTTTGAATTTAACCGATGTTGATGTTTCTACTGCAGCTGAAGTTACTGATAAAACTAAAAGTTTTTCAGCTCAAAATTTTGTAGAACATATTATTCCTAAAAGTATTTTTGAAGCATTAGCAACCAATGAAATATTGCAGATTGTAATTTTTTCAATTTTCTTTGGATTAGCGGCGGCATCCATTGGTGATCATGCAAAACCTGTTATAAAAGTTTTAGATGTTATTTCGCACATCATTTTGAAAATGGTAAATTATGTAATGAAATTTGCTCCAATTGGAGTATTTGGAGCCATTGCAGGAGTTTTTGCCATTAGAGATTTGCAAGAATTATTATTGACTTATGCCAAATTTTTTGGTTCTTTTTTGGTTGGAATTTCTACACTTTGGGTTGTTTTACTTTTAGTAGGATATTTATTTCTAAAAGGGCATATGACAACTTTACTTAAAAGAATTGTTAGTCCATTAATAATTGCCTTTGGAACCACAAGCAGTGAAGCCGTTTTTCCAAAATTGACAGAAGAATTGGAACGATTTGGAGTGAAAGATAAAATAGTTTCTTTTATGCTTCCTCTTGGCTATTCTTTCAATCTTGATGGAAGTATGATGTACATGACTTTTGCAAGTATTTTCATTGCACAAGCTTATGGTGTTCCATTAGATTTGGGAACTCAAATGACAATGCTTTTAGTATTAATGCTTACAAGTAAAGGAATAGCAGGTGTTCCAAGAGCAAGTTTAGTAGTAGTTGCTGCTACTTGTGGAATGTTTGATATACCAATAGAAGGTATTGCTTTAATTCTTCCAATTGACCATTTTTGCGATATGTTTAGAAGCGCAACTAATGTATTAGGTAATGCTTTGGCAACTTCAGTAGTAGGAAAATGGGAAAAAGAAAGTTAAAAAATTAAAAAATTAAAAAATAATAACTAAATTTGAATTCGAAAAAAAACTTTAAATTATTTTTATGAAAAAAATTACTTTATTATTTGTGTTATTGCTTACTGCAATTTCTACAGATATTTATGCTCAAACTGATTACTTGCCTGTAGGCGCTGGTAATAGTTCTACACAAGTTCGTGGACCTCAAGGTACTAACAGATTCCATAGAAGTGTTTGGATTTTGACTGCTGCAGAAATGACTGCTGCTGGATTTACAACAGGTAATACTATCAATGCATTAGGATTTAATTATATTAATGGTCTTGATATTGCTACAACTGGTAACATTCAAATTTATTTGCAAAACTCTACGGATACAGCAAATACAAAAGGTACTGCATGGACTTCGGTTATTACCGGTATGACAAGTACATACAACGGTTCAGTTACTTTGCCAACAGCTTCAGGAGATTTCTACATGCCACTTTCAACAAATTTTAATTATACAGGTGGTTCCCTTTATGTTGCTTTTGATTATCAAAATGCTGCAGGTAATCTTGCTACAGTACCAAGTACTATTCCTGCAAATACTGCTGTTGCTAGTGGAACAAGAACAGCAACTAGTGCTACTGCTGCTCCAGCGACATTAGGAGCTTTTTCAACTTTCAGACCACAAACTATTTTAGGTAAATTGGTTGATTGTGCAAGACCATTAAATGTAGCCGTGCCAAGTACAACTTTAAATTCTGCTAATATAACATTTACGTCAAGTAATCCTGTTAATATTCAATATGGAGCTTACGATTTTGATCCAGCAACAACCGGAACTTATGTTAATGGAGTTTCTTCTCCTTATACATTGAGTGGCTTACAGCCGAGTACAGCTTATGAAATCTATACTAAATCAGATTGTGGGGCATTTTTAGGTACTAGTTCTAATACTGTTCCAGTATCATTTCATACTACTTTCCAGCCAGCAACTCCTAGCTACAACACAAGTTTTGAAATTGACAATCATCCAAACATTGGATGGGTTGCTGATGAAGAACCAAATGGAACAGATTGGTTTATGGTATATGGTGGAACTGGTAGTGCTTTAGTTCAAAATGGACTATACTCATGTGTTTCTCTAGGAAGTGCAACAGCTCAAGCATCTGGTATCATGTATTCTAGAGGTATTAATTTACAAGCAAGTGGTAACCCAGTGACTATTACTTTTCAAGCAAGTAACTATCAAGCAGCTGGTGCTACAAACACATCAAGTTTTACAATAACTGCTGGAACAGATCAAACTGTAGCTGCTCAAACTATTGCAGTTGGAACAGGGACAGCTACAGCTGCAGCATTTGCATTGAAAACATTTACATTTACACCTCCAACAACTGGTGTTTACTATATTGGTGTAAGAAATACATCTCCTATAAATGGTGTTGCAAACTCAACTCACGCGTTAATCATTGATAACTTCACAGTTTCTCAAACATTAGCTAGTAATGAAGTGTTAGAGTCTAAATTCTCTACTTATCCAAATCCAGCTAAAAATGTAATTAATGTTGCTAATACTACAGACGCTTTAATTTCTGGAATTGAAATTACAGATATCAATGGTAGAGTTGTTAAAAACCAACAATTCTCTAATGTAGCTGAAGTTCAAGTAACTGTTTCAGATTTAGCTCAAGGTATGTATACAATGAAAATAGTTTCTGATAAAGGAATTGTTACTAAAAAAGTAATAAAAGAATAATTAGTATTCTTTATTAAATAAAAAAAAGACTAAGCAATTGCTTAGTCTTTTTTCTTTTTATCACTTCCCATCATAAGGAAAACGGCTCCAACCAATCCAATTATAACTAAAGCAAAGACTCCAATCATAATGAAAGTTCCATTATCATGAGAATAAAGAGGTAACAATAAGTTGTTCATGATTTCAATTGTTTAGGATACCCAAAAGTATTTCAAATAAACTTATTGAAATATGACAAATATCATACTAGAGAAATTTAGATTTTAACTCAGGAGTTGGCATCATACAGCTATCTTTTTTGCCATACCATTTGTATCTATTTTTGGCAACAAAATCATATCCGAAATTTTTAATAAAATTTGGAAGTATAGAGAGGTAACTTGTTAAACTGATTAATCCTCCTAAATCTTTTGCAATATTAAAAGCCGCATCAGCTTTAACATAATAGGCCTTTCCTGGAATATAAAGAATAATACTATCTGTTTGAGAAGTATCAACCTTAATGTAATCAATAATTTTTTGTCCTAGCTCAGATTGGATTGCAACAAATCTAAAAACATCATTGACATCCTTTTTTATCACATATTGTACCGTGGCATCACACAAATTGCATACACCATCAAAAAGAATGATTTTTTTATCTTTTGGTAATTCTTCCATATTATTTAGGTCTTTCTACAAATTCTAAAGCATCCAAACTAACTTTTGATGTAAATACTCCATAATTTACTGTTGCTTTATTTTTTTCAATACCATCAAGTGTTCCAACTGCTTTGCCATCAAACATTCTAACTCGGTCACCAATTTTAAGTGCAACTTTTGGTTTTTCTGGAACTTCTTTTAGTTTTAATTTTTTCTCTTTCTTTTCTTGTCGAATCTCCTCAACTTTAACTTTAACCTCTTCTGCAACCTTTTTTTGAATAACTTCTTTTTCCTTTAACTCTTTAGCTGTTGCTTTTTTTCGTTTGGAATTTTCAATTTCTACTACTTTTAAAAATTCACCAATAAGTGTTTTTTTATCTTTATTGTTAAAATAATTTGAAGAAATTTCATCAATCTTTTGTCCCATATAAATCAATCGCTGATTGGCATCATACAATTCTTGGTAACGTTCTAATTTATCTTTTATCTTAGCGTTAATAGATTCCATTTTTTTGCTTTCTTCACGAGCTTTAGATTCTTCTTCTTTCAAATTTAAAGAAGTTTTTTCCATTTTAGAACGCTCTTTTTGCAAAGTTGCAATGGTTTTATCAAATCTTACTTTGCCACCTTCAATTTTCTTTTTGGCTCTATTTATCAATCCAAATGGAATTCCATTTTTCTGCGCTACTTCAAAAGTGAATGAACTTCCGGCTTGTCCTAAATGTAATTTATACATTGGTTCTAGTGTCCTTTCATCAAATAGCATATTAGCATTTGTGGCATTTGGTAATTCATTTGCTAATATTTTTAAATTAGTATAATGCGTTGTAATAATACCTAAAGCTTCTCTGTGATAAAACTCTTCCAAGAAAACTTCTGCCAAAGCGCCACCCAAATCAGGATCGGAACCAGTACCAAATTCGTCAATTAAAAATAACGTTTTAGAATTACATTTTTTCAAAAAGTAGTTCATGTTTTTTAAACGGTAACTGTAGGTGCTTAAATGATTTTCAATAGATTGATTATCTCCAATATCTGTCAAAATTCTATCAAAAAGAAAGGTTTCGCTACGTTCATGAACAGGAATTAAGATACCACTTTGCAACATTAATTGAAGTAATCCTACCGTTTTAAGTGAAATTGTTTTTCCTCCTGCATTTGGTCCAGAAATAACTATAATGGTACTTTCAGGATTCAATTCAATTGTTTGTGGATGTGTTATCTCATTTTTTAATTTGTTATTCAAATAAAGAATAGGATGCAAAGCATCTCTAAAATACAAACGTTTTTTATCCGAAATATTTGGTAGAATTCCATTGATTTTATTGGCATACTTAGCTTTTGCAGCAATAACATCAACATCACTCAAAAATTCTTGATATCTAACAATTAATTCATGAAACGGACGAATGTCATTGGTAAGTTGTTTCAAAATTCGTGTAACTTCTTCTTTCTCTTCATATTCTAAGTTGTTCAACTCTCTAGAATATTTTAAGGTAGCTTCTGGCTCAATGTAGGCAATACTTCCTGTTTTAGAACTTCCTAAAATAGAACCTTTCACTTTTCTTCTATACATAGCCAAAACAGCTAAAACTCTTCTGTTCTCTACAAAACTTTCTTTGATGTCATCCAAATATCCCAAAGAATTATATTGGCTCATTGCCATGCCAAAACTTTGATTGACTTTTCCACGAACAACATTCATTTCACGACGAATATTCAATAAATCTGGCGAAGCATTATCTCTTACTTCTCCGTGTTTATCAATAACTTCATCAATGTATTTTACAATTTCTTTGGTAACTTGTATTTGACTAGCTTTCTCATTAAGTTTGGGATAATACTCTTGAAATTTCTTGAAAAATAAAATCAAAGTATTAGCGGTTTCTGAAACCGTTGCTATTTTTCTAAATCCAGAAACTTCTAATTGACTTCCATCAATGGCTAAAAATTTTAACTCGTTATTTATAGAATCAAAACCATGATTTGGAATAGCATTATTATTTGAGTAGGAGGAAACATACTCAGAGGTTTGCAGCAAATTATCCATCAAAAGATTTTTCTCTTTAAATGGAGTAATTTCAAGGGCTTTCATTTTGCCTAATTCGGTATTACATCGCTCTGAAATAGTATTTAATATAGTGTCAAATTCTAAATCCTGAAGCGTTTTATTGGTGATAGAAATCATTCTAATATTTTGTGAATTCAAAGTTACGAATGTTGACAAGCATATTGCAATAGATTTTTATATTTTTGGTAAAAAATTAAGATATGTTGATTGAAATTAATTCGTCATGGAAGGAAAAATTGAAAGAGGAGTTCGATAAGAGCTATTTTGTCAATTTAATTGAATTTGTTAAAAGTGAATATGCAACTCACAGATGTTTTCCTAATGATAATCTAATATTTTCAGCTTTCGATTATTGTTCATTTGATAATGTAAAAGTTGTAATAATAGGACAAGATCCATATCACGGATTTGGGCAAGCTAATGGTTTATGTTTTTCTGTAAATGATGGCGTAACTTTTCCTCCATCACTAATTAATATTTTTAAAGAAATTGAACAAGATTTGAAATTACCAATTCCAATATCAGGAAATCTTGAAAGATGGGCTAGGCAAGGAGTACTTTTGCTAAACGCTACCTTAACAGTTAGAGAAAGTGAAGCAGGTAGCCATCAAAAAAAAGGTTGGGAAGAGTTTACTGATACCGTAATTAAAAAAATTTCTGATGAAAAAGAGCATGTTGTTTTTCTTTTATGGGGCGGATTTGCAAAGAAGAAAGGAGCAAAGATTGATAGAACCAAACATTTTGTTTTAGAAACAGGACATCCATCTCCGTTGAGTGCAAATAGAGGTTTCTGGTTTGGAAATAAACATTTTAGTGCAACAAATTCATTTTTAAAAAGTAAAAACTTTAAAGAAATTGAATGGTAAAAAAATCCATCACTTAGGATGGATTTGCTATTTTAATTTACAGTAAAGTTATAATAACCTTCTCCATCTAAATTGCTTACATTAGAAAAAATGGTAAGAGATATACTTTCAGAACTACTGTTGGAACGAATCTCAACTTGACTTGTTGAAGAACTATTGTAGCCAAAACTTAAACGATATTGCCCTGAAGAAGGTAATTTTATTCCACATAAAAATTCATATCGATCATTTGCAACATTAAATTCTGCTGTGGCATTATAAAAACCACCTGTTACAAATTTACCCAAATTTAAATCAATATTTGGAAAGCTTGCATCAACTAAAATCCATTCATCTCCAACTTTTTTTTCTAATAAATAGCTAAATGCAAATGAAGGAGCATTGTTGGTCGTTTTTCTAATATCTAATAAATTTGTTTGATTTGGTTCAGCTAAAAGGCGATTGATATAGGAATTTACATAAAGATAATCGCCAACATTATAATTAGCTTGCGTTTGAATTGAAACTAAATTTGGAACAGATATATATTCTGTATTATAAAAATCATCATCATTTGTATCACATGAATTGAATGTTGTTACAAATAAAATTAATAATGTTATTATTTTTAATGTCTTCATACTATATTTTTTTTTTAAAATCTATAACCTAAATTAATTCCAACTCGTGATATTACATCTGGACTTTGTTCTCTTTTTGTCAAGTTAGAACCGAAACCAACCAAGAACTCTAACGCCCAAGATTCTTTAAAGTACATTTTGTATCCTAAACTACCACCAAGTCCAAAATCGGTATAGTTTGATTTTTTTATGGTGTAAAACCCATTGCCATTTGAATCTGTATCTCTTATAATTTCTTTAAAATCGCCACCATTAGCAGAAGCAAAAATTTCAGCAAAATAATAACGTGATTTACTTTTTGACAAAGCATATCTCACATAAGGATTGATTTCATACTTTGGTAAGTTATTTCTAAAACCATCATTAAAATCATCTTCTATTTTTTGACTATTAGAAAAATTAGTATTTACTCCAGCTGAAAAATCCTTTCCAAGAAAACGTTCATAACTAAAACTTAACTTTCCGTAAGCTATAGCTGATAGAACATCGACACGAAATTCATTTTTTTTATTGTCAAAAGGACTACTTTCTTGTGCAGAAACAAACAAAGTTCCTAACAAGAATAAACCTATTATTTTTTTCATATAATTCTGATTTTAAATAGCTAATATACTATTTTATTTGATGTATTTTGAAAAATTAATTTAAAGTAAGTGCGCTCAAAATTTCTTCATTCATGAATGGTCCACCAGGATATTTAGCGGTATAATCTAAATTCAGCCAAATATTGCCACGCTCATCAATATGATAATGCAATGATTTTCCTTTACTTTCTTCAGGAAAAAGCACTTTTTTAATTACATAATTGATGGTTTCTAAATCGACTTTATTTCCGATTAATATTTCAGGATAAATATGTCCGTCAGTGTGAATAAGTCTTGGTATTCCTCCAATAGAACGAATACAGGCTGCCATTAAAATAGAGTGATCATCACAATCTCCAGACAAATACTTTACCGATTCACTTGCGCTAGCAATATATTCTCTACCTTTTGGATCACTTACATAATTCCAATTATTGTTTATTTCCTTAAACACTGAAAAACATTGAATTATAGTTAAATAATCATTGTACCCTTTTGCATCTTTGAAATGCTTATTTACAGCCATCAAAGAAAAATTTCTAACTTTAGGATTAGTATAATCAATAGCGTTTGTAACTTTTGATTTATTTGGAAAAGGAAGTAATCTATCTATAATTATATCCTGAGGATAAGGATTATAGCTCATTGTGTAAAGCATTGATTGATAATCTTCAAAAACGGTTTGAAAACCATAACCGCCAAAAATAGTTCCGTAAACTAAAGCAATTAAATAGAGGAAAATACTTATCAATGTAATTCTCCTCATTGCTCTCAATACAAGTTGTATTAAAACTAATAGGATAATAAAAAGAAGTATTCTATCGATGTGTAATGACCATTCAAATTCAATAATATTTTGATGTAAAATAATAAAAATTGGAATGGTTATAAGTACATTTAAAACAAAAATAATTACCATATCCCACGGTTTTTTTACCGTAAGTTTGTCTTTTAAGTACAAATAATAAAGTTTTGTTTTTTCTATCATTTTAAGAATTTGCAAAAAGCTAGATGGCTTTTACAAGTTCAGCAAAAGTACCTTTTTTCTCAATAATTTTGAGGTCAAATAATTGATTTTGAATTTTGTTTAACATTTTTTCTGATAATGGCTTTTGTGACCATTCTGTTAAACGCAACCATTCTTGAATATCTTCTATTTTTTGATGGTATTTTGTAGCCAATGTTCTATCAATACTCGGAA
>JAAFHW010000004.1 GCA_013298525.1 Flavobacteriia bacterium | reverse complement strand
ATCAAAGAAAATATGATTTGTTCCTTTTACCATAATTCTATTAGTCGTTCCAGGTGTGTTTGGAATAGTTACTGCCTGCGTACCATCATTTGGAGTTGCAGCCAATAATGTTGACCAAGATGTTCCACCATTTGTAGAAATTAAAATATCAACATTAGCACAATTTACACCATTTGCAGTTGTTCCACCAACTACCCAAGTTACTGTTTGAGAACTTCCTCCTACGTAAGAAACTGCTGTATTTGGTGCGCTTACAGAAAATGGTCCTGCTGTTCCATTTACAGTAACAATCATATCATCAGAATTATTTGCAGAACCACCAGCTCTATTATCGCGAACCGTTAGTCTAAAATTCATAGTTCTTGCAACAGAAGGCAATGCTTCAACTGTTATTTCAGTTCCTGCTGTTGTAGTTGCACCAGCCAAAACTCTTGTCATATTTGGAAAATATCTTACCGGAGAAGTTGAAGAATTATAAGATCTAAAAGTTGGTCCTGAAGTTCTTGTAGCACTTGCTGCTGAACTTGCTCCTGTTGCAGTAGATGCTGCATTATCAAATTGTTCCCAGTTGTAAGTTAGTACATCTCCGTTAGCGTCAGTTCCTGAACCAGTTAACATAAATGGAGTACTTTTAGGAATAGTGTAATCTAAACCAGCTAGAGCAGTTGGTACAGAATTTCCTGTTGCTGTATTAGTTTGACAAGTTTTAGTTTTAACATTATTAGTTACTTGTTGAATACTAATTGCATGAAAATAAGCATCTGAATTAGGCTGAACATCTTGACTAG
The DNA here is from genome assembly GCA_013298525.1 of Flavobacteriia bacterium. Taxonomy (GTDB): domain Bacteria; phylum Bacteroidota; class Bacteroidia; order Flavobacteriales; family Flavobacteriaceae; genus Flavobacterium. The sequence goes on along the minus strand of JAAFHW010000004.1, from coordinate 65,005 downwards.
TAATACCTGCATAACCCATAATTGTTGAACCTGAACCTGGCTCCATATTAGCACCTGTTCCTTCATTATTCATTGAGAATGTGTGATTAGCCCCAAATTGGTGTCCAAACTCGTGAGCTACATAATCAATATCAAATGTATCTCCAGATGGGATTCCATTATTTGGAGAAGTATAGCCACTTCCTTTAGAACCATTTACACAAACACAACCGATACAACCAGCATTTCCGCCACCACCAGAAGCACCAAATAAGTGTCCTACGTCATAGTTGGCTTCACCAATAACAGAGGTAAGTGTTGATTGTAATTGAGAATTCCAATTAGATAAACTTGCTGCAGGAGAATATGGGTCTGTAGCAGCGTCAGTATAAATTACATTATCGTTAGTAGCTACTAATACCATTCTTATTGCAAAATCTTTTTCAAAAACACCATTTACACGTGTCATAGAATTATTCATCGCTGCAAGAGCTAATGCTTTTGTTCCTCCAAAATATGTTGTATACTCAGCAGTTACAGATAAAGCTAAACGAAATGTTCTTAAAGTTGAATCATCTGCATTTGGACGTAAAGCTAAACCATCAATACTTGAAGATGCTTCTTCCACAACGCTACATTCAAAAGGTGAAAATGATTGTGCTTTATCTAATTTCTTATAAATAGAATATGTTTTTAAATCCTGAGAAAATGGCTCAATAAAAACAGCAGATCTATCCGCTCCAAGAACCATAGATTTAAATCCAAGTGGTGACATACTGAAATAAGCAGTCAAAGTAGGATTGTTAATTCCAACACCAATGTAAGATTTAATTTCTGGATATCTAGCTGCTAAAGCAGGATCCATGTTGGAATTTTCATAAATTCTAAATTGTTCCATTTCACCATCAGCGTTTGGTAAGGAAACAATCACAGCAGACTTTAAAGATAAATCTCTTTTTGGTGAACTTGAAAGCGTAGTTTTCATTGCGTCCACGTCTAAATCTAAAAGATTTTTTTCTGGTAATTGCATTCTACTTTCAAGAAGTGGTACATTCTTGTTAGTAGAAGCTTTCCAAAATGAACCTTTTTGTTGAGCAAAAGCGAAACTCGTCATCGCTAATAATGCCACAGGAAGTAACTTTAACTTCATAATATTTAGTTTTTGGTTAAAAAATAGAATATCAAAATTATCAAGAATTTTGTCATATTTTCATGTTTCTATAAAAGTTATTAACAAATCGATGAAGTGCATGTTCTTAATTTATAAAATTCACAACTATTCTTACAATTTATAAAATTATTCGAATTCAAATGAAAATTCTAAAAAATTATTATTTTTATAAAAAATATTCGATGCATTTAAGTTATTGGGAAATAAAAAATTGGTTTTCAAAGGTAGATTTTACTATCGTAGGCAGTGGAATTGTAGGTTTACATTGCGCTTTAAATCTTCGTGAACGATTTCCAAAAAGTAAAATTTTAATACTTGAAAAGGGAATTCTTCCTCAAGGCGCAAGTACAAAAAACGCCGGATTTGCTTGTTTTGGAAGTTTGTCAGAAATTATTGATGATTTAAAATCTCATTCTGAAGAAGAAGTCATTCAATTGATTCAAAAACGTTGGAATGGATTGCAAATTTTAAGAAAACGACTTGGAGATGAAGCGATTGATTTCAAACCTTATGGAGGTTATGAATTATTTTTGAAAGAAGATGAAAACACTTATAATGAATGTTTACAAAAATTACCTTTTATAAATGATATCATAAAACCACTTTTTAAATCAGACGTTTTTTCTAAAGAATTCGATCGATTTAATTTTCAAAACATCCATGAATATTCTATTTTCAATCCCTATGAAGGTCAGATTGATACCGGAAATATGATGCAAGCACTTCTTAAAGAAGCTATTTCTAAAGATATTCTAATTTTAAATCAAGCCGAAGTTACTTCACATATTGAAAAAAATAATTCTGTTGAAATTATTGTAAACGATTACTCATTTGAAACAAAAAAATTGCTTTTTGCTACTAATGGTTTTGCATCTCAACTAACAAATAATGCGGTAAAACCTGCAAGAGCACAAGTTTTAATTACAGAACCAATTCCAAATTTAGACATTCGTGGTACTTTTCATTTAGACAAAGGATATTATTATTTTAGAAATTTTGAAGATAGAATACTACTTGGTGGTGGAAGAAATTTAGATTTTGAAGTAGAAACTACAACTGATTTATCTCAAACAGAAAAAATTCAAAATAGATTGGAAGAGTTATTAAAAAATGTAATTTTACCCAATCAAGAATTTCAAATTGCACATCGCTGGAGTGGCATTATGGGAATTGGCTCACATAAAAATCCAATTGTTTCTCAAATCTCTGAAAATGTTTATTGCGGCGTTCGACTTGGTGGAATGGGTGTAGCAATTGGAAGTTTAATAGGACAAGAATTAGCAGAATTAATATAAATGGCAACAAAAAAGAATATTTCAAAATCGACAAACAAAACTTTCTTTCAAAAGCTTAAGACATTTATCTGGAAGTCTATGCTTTGGTTTTTTGGCATTTCCATTTTATTAGTTGTTCTTTTTAAATGGATTCCTGTTCCTTTCACTCCATTAATGATTACAAGAGCAATTGAACAAAAAATGGATGGACAAGAAATGACTTGTAGCCATGATTGGGTTCCTTTAGAGGATATTTCTGTTAATCTTCAAAAAGCAGTTATCGCTAGTGAAGATGGTAATTTTCTAAAACATAATGGCTTTGATTTTAAAGCGATGCAAAAAGCTTTTAAAAACAACAATCGTGGAAAAAAACTTAAAGGAGGAAGCACTATTTCACAACAAACCGCAAAAAATGTATTTCTATGGCAAGGCAGAAGTTATATCAGAAAAGGATTGGAAGCTTATTTCACGTTTTTGATTGAACTTGTCTGGGGAAAAGAACGCATTATGGAAGTTTACCTCAACTCAATAGAAATGGGCAAAGGTGTTTATGGTGCAGAAGCTGCAGCCGAACATTGGTACAGAACTGACGCAAAAAACTTAACTAAAATTCAAGCAGCTGGAATTGCAGCCATTTTACCAAATCCTAGAAAATATAAAGCAACGAATTCATCATCTTACATTGAAAAAAGGAAAGGGAAAATTGTAAGAGTTATGAATCATGTTGGTAAACTAGAATACTAAAAAAAAGCTTCCAAAAATGGAAGCTTTTTTATTTTATTGAAATAATGATTTATAATGTGTCCAATATTTATAAATGAGAATACCGTTTAAAACAGCCACTAATAATGCTCCTCCAATCCCAGTTACATCTAAAAACAAATGAAATAACAGAATGTTAATCGATATTGGCGCTAATAATGTTAACGCAAAAGCAACCCACTTTTTCATAAGAAGCAAGGCTCCAATAACAATTTCTAATACTCCAACTATTTTGAGCACATAACCGGTTGCACCTAAAGAGGTCATAAAATTGTTTGCTTGTTCAGGCAATTCTGGCAAAGGAATAAAGCCAAAAAACTTATTAGCTCCAAAAACTAGAAGTATAATTCCTAACAGTATTCTAACAATTTTTGTAAACATTGAATTCATAAATATTTATTTTATTGGTTAGTAATATGGTAAAAATATAATTAATTTTTTATATAATAAATATTTTAAAACTTAATTTTTTAAACATTTCTGTATTTGATGTGTTTTTAGTATCTTCATTGTAACTTTTTGTTTAAATAATTATCTAATAGTAATAATCTTAAAAATTGAAATTATGCAAGCTCACGAAATAGATTACCAAATTTTTGGTGAAGAAATGCAATATGTAGAAATAGAACTTGATCCTCAAGAAATTGTCGTTGCAGAAGCTGGAAGTTTTATGATGATGGATAACGGAATCAAGATGGAAACCATTTTTGGCGATGGTTCAGGTCAAGATCAAGGTGGTGTTTTTGGAAAATTACTTTCTGCAGGAAAAAGAGTTTTGACTGGCGAAAGTCTTTTTATGACGGCATATTTAAATCAGAATAATACCAAGAGTAAAGTTTGTTTTGCTTCTCCTTATCCCGGAAAAATTATTCCGATAGATTTACGACAATTTCAAGGAAAATTCATTTGTCAAAAAGATGCTTTTTTGTGTGCTGCAAAAGGTGTTTCTGTTGGAATTGAATTTTCTAAAAAACTTGGTCGTGGTCTTTTTGGTGGTGAAGGTTTTATTATGCAAAAACTAGAAGGAGACGGAATGGCATTTGTACATTCGGGTGGAACTTTAGCAAAAAGAGAATTAGCTGCTGGAGAAGTTTTAAAAGTTGATACAGGTTGCATTGTAGGATTTACAAAAGATGTTGATTACGATGTTGAATTTATTAGCGGAATTAAAAATACAATTTTCGGAGGAGAAGGAATGTTTTATGCAACACTTCGTGGACCTGGAACAGTTTATGTTCAATCATTGCCTTTTAGTCGTCTTGCCGATAGAATTATCGCTTCTGCGCCTAGAGCTGGCGGAAGTTCTAAAGAAGAAGGAAGTCTTCTTGGTGGAATTGGCAGATTATTAGACGGAGATAATCGATTTTAAAAAAATTAAACCAGACAGATTTACAAGTCTGTCTGGTTTATAAATCTATATATTAAAATTAATTCCTAAAACAATATTTCTTCCAATATTAGGAATTCCATCTGTTTTTAGTCTTGATAAATGAGACACGTAATTTCTATCAAAAATATTATTTGCATTCAAATTAATATCAAAAACGGTTTTACCTAGTGTGACTTTTCCACCAAAACCAATATTTAATAATGTATAATCATTAGTCATTGTTTCAAATTGACTTGGATTATTTTGACGTAAAGTATATTCAACATTCAAAACCGCAAAACCATCTTTAAAATATTTGGATGATTTAAACTCTGTCCTTAAAGCATTATTCCACCTGTTAGCAGGAATCAATGGCAAGTTATCGCCATTTTGTCTTTTCCCAGTAACGCTTTCAAAACTACTTGTAACGTGCAACCAATCTAAAGGATGCGGATGAAAATGAATTCCGGCTTCACCACCAAATAAATTAGCATTGGCTTGAACATAATCATATACATCGTTCCCATCAATTACAGTTCCATTGGGTGAAATAAAAATATAATTATTTATATGATTATAAAAACCATTTACAAACAACTCAAAGTGCGGATTTCTGTATTCTAAATTCAAATCTGTTTGAAAATTTTGCTCGTTCTTTAGCTCTGAATTTCCAATTTCGTAGCGATTACTTCCTTCATGAACACCATTGGAAGTTAATTCAGCTAGATTTGGTGCTCTAAATCCAGAAGCAACATTTAATCTTAAAATAACGTTTTCTTTCAAGTTAGTTTTGAATCCTAAAGAAGAATTAAAACTTTGAAACTTCTTATCAATGGCGGCAAAATAACCTTCATCACCTTCTGTTCCATTAGTTTCAGACACTACACTTCGGTTGTCAAATCTTACTCCAGCTTGAATTACATTTTTATTCCATTCATAGTTTATAGTTCCAAAAACACCAAAATCATTAGTTGAAGCATCCGGAATTAACAATTCTTCACCAGAATTTTTGTTGGTTTGATGCATTCCTTGCGTTCCAATTATAGATTCAAATTTTCCGAATTTTGGTAAATAATATTTTACATTATAATTCAACGTTTTCAATTTCATTTGTAAAATTGCCACATCACTATCTTCATATTCACTTCTGTCGTTATTGATGTAACCCAAATCGGCATCCAACTTAGAGTTTTTGAAAAATATTGTATTGTTTAAACTCAATATCTGACTAACAACACCTTGTCTAGGAAACTCTGGTTTTTTTGAATTCGATTGTTCTGCAATGCCTTCTTCAGGAATTCCAAGTGATAACTTGTTGTAATTATATCTAAAAGTTGTTGTGAAATTGGAATTGGAATACCCTAAACCTGATTTAAAATCCAATTCGTTGTATCTTGTATTAGTTACTTTATCACCATCAGCAATTTTGTAATCTCCATGTCTATTATTACTTACACGAGTAGAAAATTTTAAATCGTCGCCAGATAATTTATATCCAAGCGAAGTATTAGTTCCGTTGGTATTTGAAAAATATTTTTGATTAAAATTTAATTGTGAGGTATTTGATTTTCCAAATTTTTCTGGATTAAAATACAAAACGCCACCAATAGCATCTGAACCATACAACAACGAAGCTGGTCCTTTGATAACCTCAACACTTTCTACTCCAGCATCGTTCAAGCCCAATCCGTGTTCTTCACCAAATTGTTGGTTTTCCATACGCACACCTTGAGAGTAAACCAAAACTCTATTTCCACTTAATCCACGAATTACAGGTTTTCCGATAGAAGTTCCAGTAGAGATTTGAGAAACTCCAGGAATTGTTGCCAAACCTTCAATCAAGGTAGAAGTTCCTTTTTGTTGAAGTGATTTCACCGATTGGTGCTCAACCTTCATTACATTCTGAGATTGTAATTTGTTGAATGCTGTAGAAACAATTACCTCATCCATTTGGTGAATAGTTTCCTCAAGAGTTACATCTATTCTAATTTCTTTTTGGTTGAGAGAAAATGGTTTTGACTGAGTTTCATATCCAATAAATGAAAATACAATCCTGAAATTTCCTGAGGGTAAGTTGCTAAAAAAATATTTTCCGTTTTCATCAGATATTGTTTCCTTGTGAAGCTCAGGAATAGAAATGTTCACTGCAGAAATTGGTAAGTTTTGTTTGTCAGATATAACTCCAACGACTTTGTTTTGCGCACTGGCAAATATAGAACACCCTAAAAATAGGGCTATAAAAAATGATTTCATTTAAAATGATTTTATTGTTAATAGAATATAATCCGAATGTTTTTCGGATAAATAATGGCTAAACAATAAAACTCGGTGGTGCTCGAAGCGTAAAAAGACTTCCTCTAAAGGATTGGGTTATTTCTCTAGAATAGAAATAAGAATAAGAAACAGGAATCTCAACTTTCTTGAAATTAAAAGTATAAAAATCTGATTTTATGGAAGTACTAAAAGTAAATTCACAAACAAAACAATGGTCAGAATCATGATGACTATGACTTATTTCTGTTTTGTTAACTGCATATTTATGATTACAGTGTTTTTCTGAAAGTGCAACTTCTATGTGGTGATAAGAATGCAGCGATTGTAACAATATTGCGAACAATATTGCCAAACCAAAAAACAAACTAACTACAGAGTATTTTCCTTTCATTACGGCAAATATATACTAGTAACAATGAAAAACCACTTGAATTAACAAATTTTAAGATTTGTAAACTCAAATGGTTAGTATACTTGAATTTAATTAAACTAATTTATTAGCAACTAAATATTCTGCAATTTGAATAGTATTTGTTGCAGCTCCTTTTCTTAAATTATCAGCTACAATCCACATGTTTAAGGAATTTGGCTGACTTTCATCACGACGAATTCTACCCACAAAAACCTCATCTTTACCTTGTGCAAATAATGGCATTGGATAAGTGTAAGTATCTGTATTGTCTTGAACTACAACACCATCAGTGTGATGAAGAATATCTCTGATTTCGCTTACATTAAAATCGTTTGCGAATTCAATATTTACAGCTTCGCTATGTCCACCAACAATTGGCACACGAATAGCTGTTGCCGTTACAGCAATTGTTCTATCTCCAATAATTTTTTGAGTTTCACGAACCAATTTCATTTCTTCTTTAGTGTAACCATTTTCTTCAAAACTGTCACATTGAGGAATTGCATTTCTGTGAATAGGATATTTATAAGCCATTTCACCTTGTATTCCTGCATACTCATTTTCTAATTGCTGCACTGCTTTTACACCTGTTCCAGTAATAGATTGATAAGTAGAAACGATAACACGTTTAATCTTATATTTTTTATGCAAAGGCGCTAAAACCAATACCATTTGAATTGTTGAACAGTTTGGATTAGCAATAATTTTATCTTCTTTAGTTAATTCTGAAGCGTTGATTTCTGGAACTATTAATTTTTTTGTTGGATCCATTCTCCAAGCTGATGAGTTGTCGATTACGGTTGTTCCTACTTCGGCAAATTTTGGAGCCCATTCTAAAGAAGTTTCTCCTCCAGCAGAAAATAAAGCAATATCAGCTTTCATATCGACTGCTGTTTGTAAACCAACCACTTTATATTTTGCTCCTTTAAATTCAATTTCCTTACCAACAGATTTCTCTGAGGCTACAGGAATTAATTCAGTTACAGGAAAATTTCTCTCTGCTAAAACTTGAAGCATTACTTCGCCAACCATTCCGGTTGCACCAACTACAGCAACTCTCATATAAATATATTTAAAATTTGGAAGTACAAAAGTAGGTAGAAATTAAATTAAAAATTATTAATTAATAATTAAAATTTTAAAGTTGAAGTTGTTTTTTGAAGTTGAAGTTGTTTTTTTGAAAAAGAAAAACCGCTTCAATTAAGAAGCGGTTTAGTTAGAATATATACTGTAGCGGTTTATTATTTTTTCAATAAATCTCTAATTTCTGCTAATAATTCTTCTTGAGTTGGACCTGCTGGAGCTGGAGCTTCTGCTGGTTTTTTCATTTTACCGTATGCTTTAATAATCATAAACATAACGAATCCAACTACAACTAAACTCACAATTGAATTAATCCAAGCACCATAGCGAACTGCATTTTCTGGGCTAGTAACTGCTCCTGCAGCATCTTTAACTTCTGGAGCTAAAACATACTTAAGTGCAGAAAAATCTACACCACCAGTTAACATTCCTACTAATGGCATTACTATATCAGCAACAAATCCATTAACAACTGCACCAACTGCACCTGCCATAATTACTGCAACAGCAAACTCAATTACGTTTCCTGTCATTATAAAATTCTTAAATTCTTTTAACATGATATTTTGTTTTTATTGGTTATCGGTGCAAAATTAGTTAAAATATTAACATAATATTATATTTTTTGTAGAAATATTACTACTCTTAATTATAAAAAACTTATTCTTTTATAAACTTTCTAATGATTTCGCCTTTTTCAATATGCAATTTAATGACGTAATTCCCTGCTTTTAAATCGGAAACATTTATCGAATTTGTTGGGCTTGTTGTTATTTGAACCAATTGACCTAACATATTATAAATTGCAATTGATTTTATATTTATCTCATCTTGAACATTGATGTTTAAAACATCTTTTGCTGGATTTGGTGACAAGCTAACATAATTTTCAAAATTGAAAGTGCTGTTTGACAAAGCTTGAAAAGTACTTGTTGCTGTGTTTGTTACAATTGGAAAATTGTAGTCAAAATAAATATTTGCCAAATTACTTATGGTATTTCCAACAAACAAAGTTGAATTTGTTTTAATTTTGAACACTACATAACCATCATTTGTTGCGTCATCAAACGGAAGATTTATGTTTTCAAAAATGAATTCTACTTTGTTTGGATTTGTAATTCTTGTAACGCAACTGTGTGAAGTGTCCGAGATTTGCAACGTTGAAATATCAAATTTTGTAGTGTCAATCATGTCTTTAATCACAACGTTTTGCGCCGGAAATGTTCCTGTGTTTTCAAAACGAATTTGGTAATGTACGTATTCACCAATCATAGTAGGATTTATTGTTGTTCCTTCTAAACACGTTTTATCATTTGGGTCATAAGAATTTACAACAATTTGACGCAATGGAAAAGTATTATCGAGTTGTGTTTCGTCTGTATTTAATCCATTTATTGTTGCAGTGTAACTCAAAATATCACCTCCATTTACAGCAGGTGTTTCCATTGGAGAATTTACATTTAATTTTACTACAAATTCACCACTTTGAAACGGAATAATTGTTCCAATATTCCAAGAAAGCAAACCTGTACCTGCAGAGGTTGGAGCTAATGTTGACGAAACATAATCTAAAACAGAATCACTATAATTAAAAACTAAAGTTGCAGTTTCATTTTGATTTCCTTTGTTTTTGTATTTTATTTTATAAGTAGCATCAAATCCAGGACGAGCAGGAACTAGTGGAATAATAACTACTTCTAAATCATGATGAACTCCATTTGGTACAATACAAAAATCCTGAACAAAAGGGCTTGCAGTTGCTGGAAAAGTTACAGTTGCGCTTGTTGGAGAAACTAAAAAGTAGCTTGAATTGCCAAGTTGTGGTGTGACAGTATGAGTACCGGCTTGAACTGGAATAGAATAATTTCCAGATGAGTCAGAAATAATACTACCTGAGATAATCCCATCGTTAATTAAAAACTTCAAATTTTGATAAATCTGATCATTAGAGTCGCAACCATTAGCATCAGTATCTATTTTATTAAATCCGTTTATTGTATAAAAATTTCCGCCAGGAGTAAAAGAGCAATAACTGTTTACATGGCATGTTCCTGTATAACCATATTGATTAATCTTATCTTGTATGGATGATATTAGTATTTCATTTGTACAAATGTATTGAAGATTTGGGTTGTTTGAAAAGATTAGATTACTGTAGACAGTAAAATTATTGTCGTGAATAAGCAAAGAATTTAATTGGTTAAAAGAACAATTCAAACCAGATAAATTAACTAAATCATCTAAATCTATGCTTGATAAAAGATTGTTGTTACAAGCTAAAAAAAGTAAACTAGTCAAGCCACTTAAATTCAAACTAGATAATTGATTGTTGTTGCAAGACAAACTTTCTAAATTGATTGTGCCAGCAACATTTAAACTTGATATATTATTGTTACTACAAATAAAAGAAATTAAATTATATAGACCACTTACATCCAATGTTGTCAATTGGTTATTTTCACAATATAAATTAATAATATTGTTTGAGCCACTAACATTTAAACTTGATAATTGATTATTTTTACAGTCCAAATATTTTAAATTTGACAAACTACTTACATTTAAATTTAGCAGTTGATTATCACTACAATATAAAGTTTCTAAATTTGTCAAACCATTTACATTTATAGCTGACAATTGGTTTAAAAAACATCTTACAATACTTAAATTTGTTAAACCATTTACATTTAAAGTTGATATTTGGTTATTAAAACAATCCAACCATCTTAAATTAATCAAACTACTCACATTTAAACTTGTTATTTGATTATTGTAACAATGTAATATTTTCAAACTTGTCAATCCATTAATTAAATTTAAACTTGTCAATTGATTAGAATTACAATACAGAGCCTCTAAATTTAAAAAGCTTTGAATACCCTCCAAATTTGTGATATTAGACAAATCTATATTTAAATGTTTAATTAACAATGCTTCACTCACCTGAATTTCACCATCACTATTGTTATCGATTACGTTATAAGAATTAACAGATCCATAGTTGTCTGGAGATTCAATTGAAGCAACAGGATTATCAGAACTCGCACTCAACAACTTCGCCTTAAAATTTGAATCAGGAATATTTATAATTTGAGCTTGAAAGAAATAAGTAAAAAATAGAAAAATTAAAAGGCAATATTTTTTCATGTAATAAAGTTTATATAGTCTATATTGTGTTAGATGTAAAAATTAAGAAAAGGTTGCGTAAAATTTTCACTACTCTCTATAAAAAACCCTTTTTACCCTTTGCGAAATGCTTGTCATAATCTCGTAAGGAATAGTACCTAGTTGTTTTGCCATATAACTTACTGTTGGATTGTCTCCAAAAATGGTTACTTCAGTTCCTTCTTTACAATCAATTTCGGTGATGTCAACCATTAGCATATCCATACAAACGCTTCCTAGTATAGGTGCTTTTTTGTTTTTTATGGTTACATAACCTACTCCATTTCCCCAATGTCTTGAAATTCCATCGGCGTAACCAATTGGAATTGTGGCAACTTTTGTGGTTTTGGTTGCCATAAATCTTCGGCTGTAACCTACGCTTTCTCCTTCTTCAATAGTTCTGATTTGAGAAATTATAGATTTTAAAGTACCGACATTTTCTAATAATTTTTGTTCGTCTTCATCGTTGGAAACTCCATAAAGTCCAATTCCTAGTCGAACCATATCATATTGCGCTTGAGAATAATTAGAAATTCCAGAAGTATTCAAAATATGGCGTATCGGATTTATTTGCAATTCAGTGATTAATTTGGAAGATAATTTTTCAAATAATTTAATTTGCGAAAGCGTAAAATCAACAAATTTCATATCATCACTTGCTGACAAATGTGATAAGATACTTTTTACCTCTACCGTTTTGTTATCTTTAAGTTTGGCAATTAATTCATCAATCGTTTCTTCTTCAAATCCTAATCGATGCATTCCAGTGTCCAATTTTATATGAATTGGGAAATGCTTTAATTTTTTTTGTTCGGCAATTTTCAAGAAAGCCGTTAATCCTTTTATCGAATAAATTTCGGGTTCTAATTGATGTTGAATAATTGCGGAAAAACTTGTGTTTTCGGGATTTAAAACCATAATTGGCAAATCAATTCCAGCATTTTTTAACGAAATTCCTTCATCGGCGAAAGCTACTCCAAGATAATCTACTTTATGATGCGAAAGCAATTTGGCAATTTCATAACCGCCATTTCCATATCCAAAAGCTTTTACCATAACCATCAATTTGGTCTTTGGATTTAATTTGGATTTAAAATAATTCAAGTTATGACTTATAGCATTCAGATTGATTTCTAAAACAGTTTCATGTGTTTTCTCTTCCAATAATGAAACGATTTCTTCGAAGTGAAAATGGCGCGCACCTTTTATCAAAACAGTCTCATTTTCAAAGGAAATAGTATCAATATTTTGAAGGAATTTTTCGGTTGATTCAAATGCGATGCAATTTGGAAACTTATTTTTAAAAGTTGAAATTGTTGCTCCAATAGCAATTACACGATTTATTTTATTGGAAACAATTAAATGTGAAACATTAGAATATAACTCTTCCAAAACCAATCCTGATTGAAAAATATCCGACAGAATTAGGGTTTTCTTTTTGTACTGTTTCTGACTTTCAAGAAAATCTAATGCTATTTTTAACGACTGATAATCTGAACTATAACTATCATCGATTAGTGTTGTATTGTTGATACCGTTTTTAACTTTCAAACGCATTTCAACTGGATAAAGCAACTGCATACGATTTTGAATAGTATCTTGATCGTATTTGAAATACAAAAGCACCATCAAACATTGAATAGCATTTTCAATAGACGCTTGATCGTTGAACGGAATTGTAATTTTAAAACAAAGTTTGTGATAAGTTATTTTGAGTTCCGTTTGATCTGAATATTCTTTTGCGATTACAAAAACATCGGCTTTTCCATCCTCAGAACTCCAAGTAAATCGGTTTATTTTTGGATTTAAAAAAGCTTCAATCGTTTTGTTCGTATTCATTATTAAGACTTCAACTGAGGTAAAAAGTTTTAATTTCTCTTTAATTTTTTCCCCAATATCATGAAAACCTTCATCGTGAGCCGAACCAATATTAGATAAAATTCCGATGGTTGGTTGGATAATTTTCTGAAGATTTTCCATCTCATTTATGGTAGAAATTCCAGCTTCAAAAATTCCGAGATTGTGTTTTTCATTGATTCCTAAAACCGAAAGTGGTACTCCAACTTGAGAATTATAACTTTTTGGAGAACGAATAATATTATAATCCGGACTTAACAAAAAGTTCAACCATTCTTTGATGATGGTTTTTCCATTACTTCCGGTGATTCCTATTATTGGAAAGTCAAAATTACTTCTGTAAGCTGATGCAAAATTTTGTAAAGCTTCAACCGTATTTTCTACCACCAAAAAATTTGCTTCGTTTTCAAATTCTTTTGGAACATGATTCACCACAAAATTGGAAACACCAATTGAAATTAAATTAGAAATATAATTATGTCCGTCGTGATTTGGACCAACAATCGCGAAAAATAAAGTGCTTTCAGAATTTTGAAGCGAACGACTATCAATAGAAACCGAATCGATTACAGCAATTTCATTAACGCCAACAAATTGTGCTTTAATGATTGGGATGATATTTCTTATGGAAAGTGTCAATTTAGACTATGGTTTTGTGTCTTCCGACAAATGTTCAGCATCTTTTACTTCCATATTTTCGCGTATCGCTTTGTAGTAAGCAGCTCTACTTAATGGTTCGTATTCTTCCGTTTCACCAAGCAAAACTAGATTATCACTATCTGCTTTTCTAAAACTATAATGTGCTAAGTTTCCTGTACGCGTGCACACAGCATGAACTTTAGTAACATATTCGGCAGTTGCCATTAGCGCAGGCATTGGTCCGAAAGGATTTCCTTTAAAATCCATATCCAAACCGGCAACGATAACACGAATTCCTGAATTGGCTAAATCGTTACAAATTTTTACAATTTCATCATCAAAAAACTGTGCTTCATCAATCCCAACCACATCGCAACCTTGCGCCAAAATAGCAATATTAGCTGCAGCAGGAACTGGTGTTGAGCGAATTTCGTTTTTATTATGAGAAACCACCATCTCTTCATCATATCGAGTATCGATGGCAGGTTTGAAAATCTCCACTTTTTGCTTTGCAAATTGCGCTCTTTTGAGTCTTCTGATGAGTTCTTCGGTCTTTCCGGAGAACATCGAACCGCAGATTACTTCAATCCAACCAAATTGTTCTTTATGATTTACTGTATTTTCGAGAAACATTTTGTATTTTTAGACCTTAAAAAAGGAATTGTTTTTATTACTTTGTATCGAAACAAATTTATTATAAAATAAGATAAGCTAGTCACTATAATTTCAAAAAGTTATGAAAAAAAGATTGGAAGCCGAATTAATCAGCATTGCACACCGAGTTTTGAAGCTAAAAAACAAATCGGAAATCGATCAATTGTATCATGAAACCCAAAAATTATACGAAGCATTAACGGTTTTGAAGTTTTATGGCGACAACTATGAGCAAGTAAAATCGGATATTTCTAACGAAGATATTGAAGAAAAAATCGAAAGTTTTGTTGAAAATAAAACAGTTGTTGCAACTCCAAAAGTAGTTGTTGAAGAAATTGCTACTGAAGTTGAAGAACAAAAGGAAGAAATTGTAGCAGAAGTTGAAGAAGTTGTTGAACAAGAAATTGTTGCCGCATCTGAAGAAACAGAAGTTCAAGAAGAAGATGTTGAAGAAGAACCAGTTATTGTTGGCGAAATCACACTTGAGGAAGAAGATGAAATTGAAGAGGAAGAAGTTCCTGTTGGTGAAGCTAAAAGCGACTTAGATTTTGAACCCATATTTGAATTAGCTGCAGAAACTCCAGTTGAAACTGAAGAAATTGAAGAACCTAAAGTAGAAGAAGACGAGAGTCTGAATCAAGTTCAGACTAAAGCACAACAAATTTCTTTTGAAGATTTATTAGGTCAAAATTATACCGAACCTGTTTTTGTAAAACCAAATGATGTAACGCTTCCAACTTCTAAAAAAGAGGTTTTTGAAAAATCGGATGATATTATTGTAGATAGATTTGAAGGAAAAACACCTTCTTTGAATGATAAACTTTCTAAAACCATCAATATCGGATTGAACGACAGAATGGGATTTGTAAAATTCCTTTTTGCAGATAGTAATGAAGATTACAATCGTGTTTTATCACAATTAAATACGTTTAGCACTTTTAGAGAAGCAAAAGATTTTATTGACGAAATCATCAAGCCAGATTACAACAATTGGGTTGGCGCAGACGATTATGCTGATAGATTTATTGAATTGGTTGAGAAAAAGTTTTTATAAATGTCTAAACTTTATATCGTTCCAACGCCTATTGGCAATCTTGAAGACATGACTTTTAGAGCTATAAAAGTTTTAAAAGAAGCCGATTTAATTCTAGCTGAAGACACGCGCACCAGTGGAAAACTATTGAAGCATTTCGAAATTTCCACACACATGCACAGTCATCACATGCACAACGAACACAAAACCGTTGACAATTTGATTGCTCGTTTAAAAGGTGGCGAAACGATTGCTTTAATTTCTGATGCAGGAACGCCAGCTATTTCTGATCCAGGATTTTTATTGACTCGCGCTTGCGTTGAAAATAATATTGAAGTTGATTGTTTGCCAGGCGCAACTGCTTTTGTGCCAGCATTAGTAAACAGCGGTTTGCCTAACGATAGATTTATATTTGAAGGATTTCTACCAGAAAAAAAAGGAAGACAAACAAGATATTTAGCTTTAGCAGAAGAAACTCGCACCATGATTTTCTATGTTTCGCCACATAAATTGGTAAAAACCTTAGCCGAATTTGTACAGTATTTTGGAGCCGAACGCCAAGTTTCTATTTCAAGAGAATTATCAAAACTACACGAAGAAACGATTCGCGGAACAGCTGAAGAAGTTTTAAAACACTTTGAAGCCAGAGCTCCTAAAGGTGAAATTGTGGCGGTTGTTAGCGGAAAAATTTCAGTAAAAGACAAAAGAAAAGACGACAATGAGTAACATTGATAACTTTTTAAATAAAGTAAAACAAAATCCAGAATTAATAACTTTTCAAGAAACAATTGAAGTAATTGATTCAAATTATAACTTCACTACTACTGCTTTCAAAAACGGAAATCAACTAAATAATGCCGGTGAAAATAACGGTTCTTGCAAAATTTTCGCTTTCGCCAAAATAAATAATTTAGAAAAGGACGCAACCTTATCGCTTTTTGGAAGTTATTATTTTGATGATGTTTTAAAAAATCCTGACAGAATTGACCATCAAAATATTAGAAATTTTATGACATTTGGTTGGGATGGAATTTCATTTGATGGTGAAGCTTTGGAGTTGAAGTACTAGTACACTATAGATTAAAAGTTAAAAAATTATTTTTTATGCTTTTTTTTATGGAAACAATTTAAAGTAGTTATCATTCATTACTTTTCTTTTCTGGAAATACGGATACATTTATGTTAACTTTCTTTGAATGTTTAACATATTCTATAAAATCTTTTATTTTCATTTCAGGAAAAATCTTTTTTAAGACGAAAGCCTTAATAATTAAAAATATTGAAGGCAAACCAATTATGATTATTAAGTACAAATATTCCATATTTCTGTTTTAAAAATTTATCTACAATTATATAACGAAAAGCAATAAATGTTTTGCAAAATATTTTAATGTTTTTTTACATTAAATTACAATGCGCTGATTTTCAGTATATAAAATTTTAAAATAAAAAATATTTTTTCATATATTTGCAAAACATTTACACGCCAAAATCTAATATTAAAAATCTAATATCTAATATCCTATGCGTTGGACATTACAATCGAAGCCAGAAAAAGAACAAGTTCAAAAACTACAAAACGAACTTCAAGTCGATGAAATCATTGCGACTTTATTAGTACAAAGAGGTATTACAACCTTCGACCAAGCCAAAACATTTTTCAGACCAACTTTAGACGATTTGCACAATCCATATCTGATGAAAGATATGGACAAAGCGGTTTCTCGTATTGAAAAAGCTATTGCAAATGGAGAAAATATTCTAGTTTTTGGCGATTATGACGTCGATGGAACAACTGCTGTTTCGTTAGTTTCCTCCTATCTAAAAAGTTATTATTCTAATATTGCTACATACATTCCAGACCGTTATGACGAAGGTTACGGAATTTCCTATAAAGGAATTGACTATGCCGATGACAACGGAATTTCGTTAATTATTGCACTTGATTGCGGTATAAAATCCATCGATCACGTCGCTTATGCGAATACAAAAAACATCGATTTTATCATTTGTGATCACCATCGACCAGGAAACGAATTGCCCAATGCAATTGCAGTTTTAGATCCAAAACGTGAAGATTGCACTTATCCTTATGACGAACTTTGCGGTTGCGGAGTTGGTTTCAAACTCATTCAAGCATTGGCAGAAAACAGAAGTCAATCTATTTTTGATTTAATTCCTTATTTAGATTTGGTAGCCACAGCCATTGCCGCAGATATTGTTCCAATAACTGGTGAAAATCGAGTTTTGGCTAAATTTGGTTTGGAAGTGATTAATTCAAATCCGCGTCCTGGAATTAAGGCATTGGTTCAAAATGTGAAGAAAAAAGTGCTTACCATAACGGATGTTGTTTTCATCATCGCGCCAAGAATTAACGCTGCCGGAAGAATCAAACACGGAAACGAAGCGGTTGCTTTATTGACCGAATTTAATTTAGAACAAGCCGAAATTTTTGCTTCAGAGATTGAACAACACAATGCAGACCGAAAAGATTTAGACAAACAAATTACTGTTGAAGCGTTGGCTCAAATTGAAAACAATAACGAAAAAAAGAACTTTACAACGGTACTTTATCAGGAAAATTGGCACAAAGGCGTTATCGGAATTGTAGCATCACGATTGACAGAAACTTATTATCGACCAACAATTGTTTTTACAAAAAGTGGCGATAAATTAGCAGCTTCGGCACGTTCTGTGAAAGATTTTGATGTATATAATGCGTTAGAAGCTTGCGCAGAACATCTGGAACAATTCGGTGGACACATGTACGCTGCTGGAATGACTTTGAAAGAAGAGAATTACCAAAAATTTAAAGATGCTTTTGAAAAAGAAGTTCAAAAAACTATTCACCCAGATTTACTAATTCCAGAAATTTCAGTGGATTTGGAAATCAATTTTTCAGATATAAATCCGAAGTTGATTCGATTATTAAGTCAATTTGAACCTTTTGGTCCACAAAATATGACACCTGTTTTTATGACTAAAAATGTAAAAGATACAGGTTATGCCAAGCCATTAGGAAAAGACAACGAACATTTGAAGTTATTTGTAAAACAAAACAATTCGGAGAGATTTGGCGCTATTGGTTTTGGATTAGGAAATAAACTAGAATCTACTAAAAATCGAAAACCATTTGATGTCGTTTATTGCATTGATGAAAATGAATTTAATGGAACTGTGACGGTTCAATTGCGTTTAAAAGATTTGAAAAATTAATACTATAAATTGTATCGTGAATTTTGTCTATTTTTGTCTACAAAATAACCTCTACTTATTATGAAACAGATTATCATCGTACTTTTAGCAGTAATCGTATTAATTTTGGGCTATAATTTATATAGTAATTACCAACGTTTTCATTCGCCAGGAAGCGATTATGTTAGTAACCAAAAGATTGATTTAAACTATTATGACGCTACTACTTTGCAAAACTATTATCAAGCTATAGAAGAAGCCAACAGTTATGTAAGAATGGCTTGGGCAAATGATGATGTAGATGTTAGAAATCCAGAAGATAACGATGACGATACAAAAGCGGTTGTTTCTGGTTACACTAAAAAGTTGGGAATCGTTAAATTATATGAAGAAAAGTTAGTACAATCGGCCAAAATGAAAAGTGAAGGATTGAATGATAAAGACGTAATTGCCTTTGAAGAAAGTGGCTATAAAGCAAAAGATTACAATGAATTCATCAAAAGAAAATTCTTGATGGAAACTTTTAAAAGCAATCCAGAAAAGTATAGTTTGAAGGTTGGCGATTTCAGTTCTTTCGTATATGAATTGCAAAAGATTTTGGTTAAAAAAGGTTATAACATTCCTGTTGATGGACTTTTTAAACAAACTACTATTGAAGCATTAGGTGCATTTGAACAAAAAAATGGTTTATTCCCAGATGGAAAACTAGATGCTGTAACTTTAGATTATTTACTTAGGTAAATTTTTCAAAATACATTTTATGGAACGTTTCTAATTGTTGGAATTTTTTTTAGGTCTATAACTATCAGATAATTTATATATTGATCATTTTCAATAGTTACTTCATGAGTTTCATATCCTTTCATTTTAAAAACCAAAATATCACCTTTTTTTGCGTAATATTTGAACTCACCATTTTTATTCGAAATAAATTCTTTATTTTTATTTAGAATAATAGTTACATCAACAAGATTTAAAAAAGTATGTGAATCTCTGACATGAAATGTGACAAAAAAGTTCTCGTAATGAATTTTATTTTGAGGTGATTTTCCCTCAACACCTAATTGAGTATAATTTTTCGCACATGAAATTACTACTATCTGAACTAATAATATAAAAATAATCTTATAGTTATGATTATTAGTTTCCATAAGTCTTAAGTTCAAAATTTTCTCCGTCAAAAACTCCATAGGTAAAGTAACCAATCCAATCGCCAAGATTTACGTATTCTGAATTTTCTCCAATTTTTAAAGTCATTGGTAAATGTCTGTGACCAAAAATTAGATAATTATAGTGCTTGGTTTCTAATTTTTTCTTAGCATATAAAATTAGCCATTCGTTGTCTTCTCCGAGGTATTTTACGTCTTCAACTCCTGAAATCAATTTGTTTTTTACAGAAAGATATTGTGCTAATTTCATTCCGATATCTGGGTGAAGCCAACGGTACAACCATTTTGAAAATGGATGAACAAATACTTTCTTCATTCGTTTGTAACCTTTATCTCCAGGACCTTTTCCGTCGCCATGACCAATAAGAAACGTTTTATTGTTGAAAGTAAACTCTTTATTATCGTGATAAACAGGAATATTTAGTTCTTTTTGGAAATAATCATTCATCCACAAATCGTGATTTCCAACGAAGAAGTAAATCGGAATTCCACTGTCTCGAATTTCGGCTAATTTTCCAAGAACTCTTATAAATCCTTTTGGTACAACGGTTTTATATTCAAACCAAAAATCAAACAAATCGCCAAGTAAGAAAATAGCTTCGGCATCTTTTTTAACTTCATCCAACCAAGCTACAAATTTTTGCTCACGCGGAAAACTAGCTTCGGGCGTTGGAGCTCCAAAATGTTGGTCGGATGCGAAATAGATTTTTTTGTTTGACATTTTGTAAAAATAGTAAATTACATATTATCAGAAGCATACCATTCGGCAAACGAACTTTCTGTTTCTTGTAATTTTAAAGAATGTAATTGAATATTATTTGGCAATCTGTCTTGAATTTTCTTAGCAAAATCAATTACCATATTTTCACTTGTAGGTTGATAATTTACTAAAATTACATGATGACCGCGATTTTTCAATTCTTCAGCTAACTCAACATGTGGTGTATTCTTGTTAAAAACTGTAGCATGATCAAAAACATCAACTATTTCTTCTCGTACAATTTTTTTTAAATCAGAAAAATCAATTACCATTCCGAATTTTACATTATTCGAATCGGATATTGGTGTTCCAATTACGGTTACAGAAAGTTTGTAACTGTGTCCATGAACATTTTTACATTTTCCATCGTAGCCATAAAGCGCATGACCTGTTTCAAAAGAAAACTGTTTGGTAATTCTGATTTTACTCATCATTTAGATTTTAGAATGCAAATTTAAGGAATTTTACTCTAAGTCTTTTCTGTTTTTTGCACGATAATACATGTAATAAGCAAGTCCTATCAGCACTACGAATGGTAAAACATATCCAATCCATACACCAATTAAATAACCATTATCTGGTGCATTTTTGATTTTATCATCAATATTGACTTGCTGAATTAAGGAAATAAATTTCATTTCAAATGTTTTAAATTATTACACAAATTTACTGAAAAAAATAAGGTCGCCTTTCGAGCGACCTATATAAATTTAATAATTATTTCCCTTTTTATGGATTAACCTCAAATGATTGGTTTTCGTTTGGCAAAGCACCTCTTACATTGATAGCTTTACTATCTGCTCCATCCACTACAAAAGCAACAAAACTTAAATTTGCAGCATTAGAAACACTTGAAGGAATTGGTAACGTAAAGTTTTTAGTTATAGTTTGTCCATTAGTAGTGCTCTCTGTAATTGCATCACCTAATATATTTGTTAAACAAGATCTCAATACATTGTCATGCTCAAAATTAGAAATAACACTTCCTCCACCATAAAAACTTGTGTAATTTACTTGATCGTAAATCAAATTATTTTCAAGAACATAAACTACTAATTTTAAATTAGTATAGTCTTTAGCAAATTTAATTTTAACATCAAGGTTAATATTTCCTCCTGAAACTGTTGAATTCAAAGCAAGTCCAAGTCCAACATTGTTTAGAGCTAAATTCTTAACTTGATTGATATTTGAATTTTCTGGATAACTCCAAGTTAGCATTCTGTTTAATTTACCTGTTGGATAACCTTGCAAATCGATTAGTGTTTTTAATGGGGTAGCTCCTGCAAAATGATAAGGATCATATCCGCTACCAGATTGTTGATGAATAGCCACAGGAACAACTTTTGTAGATTGCTCTAATACTTTCTCAATACCATAAGCAACTCTTGGGCAATATCCGCACCATG
Organism: Flavobacteriia bacterium; assembly: GCA_013298525.1. GTDB lineage: Bacteria > Bacteroidota > Bacteroidia > Flavobacteriales > Flavobacteriaceae > Flavobacterium. Next base: position 42,803 of record JAAFHW010000004.1, on the reverse strand, counting down.
CTCCTGTATAATCCTCAACCAAAACTCTTTTTTGAAATTGACCAGAAATTGGTGTATTATCTACTGCAGGTGGTTGAGAAGATCCTGAGCCAGATGAATCATCTTTACTACAAGAAATAAAAAAACTTGCAGCTAAAAGAAAACTTAAAAATTTAAAATTCTTCATAAATAAAAATTGTTGGTTTGTTTAATAGATATGCAAATAAATAAAAAAAAACACAAAACAATACATTAATTTTTATTTATTTGCACAACAAATTAAGAAAAAATGAGAAAACTACATTTACTACTTTTATTATTTGGCTTCTTGAGCTATTCCCAACAAAATGTTCCAAATATTAAGACCACAAGTATTGATGGTAAAACCATTTCAATTCAAACAGATTTTTTAGAAAAAGATAAATTATACATTTTTTCTTTTTGGGCAACTTGGTGTTCACCTTGTATTCAAGAATTAGATGCAATAAATGAGGTCTATGAAGATTGGAAAAAAAATCTAAATGTTGAATTAATTGCAGTTTCGACTGATGATTCTAGAACTCAAAAAAGAGTAAAGCCTTTGGTAAACGGAAAAGGTTGGAACTATACTATTTTACTAGACACAAATCAAGAGTTTAAAAGAAGTTTAGGTATTTCAAATATTCCTTATTTAATTGTAATTAAAAACGGTAAAATTGTCTTTACTGAGAATGGTCATACTCCAGGAAATGAGGACAAATTATTTGAAAAATTAAAAAGCTTATAGTCATGAAAAACTATTTATTAGTCGTATTTTCTTTATTTCTCTCAACACTACTTCAAGCACAAGAAAAAGAAAAAGCACCTGTTAAAGGTCTATTATCTGGTTCTTTTGAATCTACAGGTCAATGGTACTTAAATGATAAAGAAAGGGATTTGGAACAAGATTCTATACCATTACGTTCTAATAGTTATCTTTCTTTAAATTATAACTATGGTAGCTTTACAGCAGGAGTTCAAGCAGAATCATATACTTCAGAAGCATTATTGAATTATAACCCTAAATTTACCAAAACCAATTTAGGAATTTATTTTTTAAATTATAAAACGAAAAAAATTGATGCTACTTTAGGTCACTTTTATGAGCAATTTGGTAGTGGATTATTATTGAGAAGTTTTGAAGATCGTTCATTAGGAATAAATAATGCTCTTAGAGGTGGGAAAATCAATTTTAGACCAAATGATAATATTTCGCTAACTGCATTGTATGGAAAACAAAGAACTGGTTTTGATGTTAGTAAAGGAAGTGTTTTTGGATTTGATTCAAATGTTAATGTAAGCTCATTGTTAAAAAACACCAAATATGAGTTATCTTTTGGCTTAAGTTATGTTGGAAGATATGAAGAAAGTTATTTTGCAAAACCAAATTTCTCAGAATTAACTAATGCTTACTCTGGTAGAATAAATTTCAGCAAAAGTAATTTTTACATTAATGGTGAATACAACATTAAATCAAAAGATGCCTTATTAATCGTTGCAACTAATAAAATCACTAATGACGTCATAAAGCCAGGTTCAGCTGCTTTAATAAATTTTGGTTATTCTAAAAAAGGATTGGGCTTTGATACCACTTTAAGAAGATTAGAAAACATTACTTTTCTGTCGGAAAGAGAACCTCAATTTATTGGAATTGAAAGAACTAGTTTATTTTTAACGACAGAATAATGAATTTTTTACCTAGTTTAACAAAACAAAATCACTCTAACCTATCAAATATTTACGTATACCAAGCACAAGGCGGTGTTAATATCGACCCAACTAATGGTATTGCAAAAGCAGGAGAAATTGGAGGTCAAGTTGATTTTTTCTATGATTTCAAAAAAGGGTCTTTATTTGGAGGAAAATATGGTACTAAAATCGCTTTGAATTTTTCAAACTGGTATAATTTAGGTGGTACCTACACTTTTGAAGATCAATTTGGAAACTACGCACCAAATTACAAAACAGATTTTTTCTCATCGAAACAAAAATATTATTCTGATTATAATATCGAAATTTCTAAAAAGTTTAGTTCTAAAGTCAATGGAAGTCTTTCGTACATTAACCAATACTATAACAATAGATACATTACTGGAGCAGCTAATTTACTGATTAAAACCAATATTATAGCAGCAGAATCAACAGTTAAATTTGGTAAATCTAAATCTATAACTTTTGGTTTAGAACATATGTGGGCTGATACTGATAGAAAAAATTGGTTTTCATCATCTATAGAATACAATCACAATGCTAATTGGTCTGTATACTTAAATGATATGTACAATTATGGCTATGATATAAATGAAGAACAGATTTCTAGAGGTGTTGATGCTTTTAAGATTCATTTTTATAATCTTGGTGGCTCATATAAAAAAGGGAGCACAAGAATTGCTCTAAACTACGGACGTCAAAGAGGAGGCTTAGTTTGTGCAGGTGGTGTTTGTAGATTTGTGCCACAAAGTACAGGAGTTACTTTATCTTTATCAACTTCATTTTAATTTTTGGGGGATTAGCTCATTTGGCTAGAGCGCTTGCCTGGCAGGCAAGAGGTAACCGGTTCGACTCCGGTATTCTCCACTTTAAAAACAAAAATGCCTTGATATCAAGGCATTTTTGTTTTATTTTCCATTTTTTAAATCTTCGGCTACTTTTTCTAGTTCTTGGTACCAATCTTCTCCAAATTTTCTAATCAAAGCTTCTTTTACAAACTTGTAAATGGGCACTTGAAGTTCTTTTCCAAGCGAACAAGCATCATCGCAAATATCCCAACGATCATAATTTACAGCTGCAAATTCAGTAAAATCTTTTACACGAATTGGATATAAATGACACGACACAGGTTTTTTCCAAGAAATAACACCTTGATTGTAGGCTTGTTCTATTCCACACAAAGCAGTTTTACCGTCAAAAATTACGTAGGCACAATCTTTATTATCAATTAAAGGTGTTTCTAAATCTTGCTCCGTTCCTTTTACCCAAGTTCCCAGTCTCTCAATAGCTTCAATTCCTTCTTTACGTAAAAATGGTTTTACTTTTGGATAAATTTCCTCTAAAATTTTAGTTTCATCTTCACTCAATGGCGCACCTGCGTCTCCATCTACACAACATGCACCATGGCACGCAGAAAGATTACAAACAAAATCCTTTTCTAAAATATCTTCCGAAACTATCGTTTTTCCTAACTGAAACATATGTCAAATATTTGATATTAAATTTTAGGTATTAGATGTTTTCTCTTATCTAAAATTTTGGGCAAAGGTACAAATGATTTTATGGTTTTAATAAATATCCTAAAATTAACGTATCGTTTTGATTTTAACAATTTGGAAAGCAGTAGTTTTGCACTTTGAAAAATGAGGAATTATGTTTGGATTAGATTTTAAAGAGATTGTAACTATTGGAATGGTGCTTTTTGCAGTAATTGATATTGTAGGAACGATTCCTATTATTGTAGAATTACGTCAAAAATTTGGTCACATTGAATCAGAAAAAGCTTCGGTTGTTGCTGGCGTCATAATGATTGTCTTCCTTTTTGTTGGAGAAGAATTATTAAAATTAATTGGAATTGATGTTCACTCTTTTGCTGTTGCAGGTTCGTTTGTATTGTTCTTTTTAGCATTAGAAATGATTCTCGGAATTCGAATTTATAAAGAAGAAGCTAATTCTTCTGCATCAATTGTTCCATTAGCATTTCCTTTAATTGCTGGTGCAGGAACAATGACTACGTTACTTTCATTACGTTCACAATTTGCAACCATAAATATCATAATTGCAATAGTATTAAACATTATTTTGGTTTATGCTGTTTTAAAATCTTCTGCTAAAATTGAAAAATTATTGGGTAAAAATGGACTTGGTGTCATTAGAAAAACCTTTGGTGTGGTGCTTCTTGCTATTGCTGTTAAATTATTTGCAGCTAATGTTAAAGGATTATTCATTTAATCTGATTTTTATTATTTTTGTATCAAATATTTATCAATGAAAATTTTTACTACTATATTGATTTTAGTTGCAATTGGATTAATCGGTTTCAACATTACTTTGCTTGATTTTCAAAATCCATTTGAAGGAGATAGCTTGATTGCTTTAGTTGGAATTGCTGCTGCTTTTTGCGCTGTTTTAATTTTACTTATCTTCAAAATGTCTAAAAAAATTGAAGAAAAATTAAAAAATCAATAAACTCATGTTTGATGTTTTAATAATTGGCGGTGGCGTTTCTGGAGTTTCTTGTGCACTATTATTAGGTTCGGCTCATAAAAAAGCCTTTGCTCAAGATAAAAAAATCGGAATTATTACACATCAAAAAACATCTTCTTTACAAGAAGCTTTATTCAATAATGCTTACGGAATTCCTGCTGGAAAATTAGGCTCAGAACTTTTAACTGAAAGTTTGGAACAACTTCAAGATTTATATCCTCATGTTACTCAAATTGAAGGTGAAAAAGTTTTAAAAATTGAAGGTGATTCTCCAAATTTCAATGTAATCACAAACAAAAACTCCTACAAAACTAAAAATATTGTTGTTGGAATTGGCTCAGCAAATACGTTTGCAATTGAAGGTTTAATGCACTTTGTGGAACCACACAAAAAAGCAATTGCTGAAAAACAACGCATCCAATTAAAAAACGATGACCAGAAAGTTACTGAAGGAATTTATGTAGCCGGAACTCTTGCCGGACACAGAAGTCAATTAGCAATCGCTGCAGGAAGTGGCGCTGCAGTAGCAACCGATATTCTAACGTTGTGGAATGATGGGATTTCGAGTCAAGCGCACGATTCTATAAGGAAGTAGTTTAATTTACACTTTAAGTGTAAAAAAAGTTAATTTTTACCATTCAAAACCGTTTTCACCATTTTATCTTCTTTCAAAATAATCTGATAATATTGATTTTCTCCAAACAATTGACGAGCAAATTCTGCAGTGATGTAACGATTAACTAATGCTCTACTTTTGTTCAAACTAATGTCTAAACCAGCTTTAGAAAGGTATTTTTCAAACAAACTAATGTAGGTTTCATTGTTTTGCATCTTAGCTTGAAACCTTTGAAAATCGTCACCTTTAAATGCACTCCTATTTTGATCTAATTGTTCAAAAACAAAATGTCCAACGATACCTGTTTGAAGTATGTATTCCAAACTTTCTTGCCCGTGTTCTACTTCTAAAGGAACAAAAACATCTGGAACAATTCCGCCACCACCATAAACTGTTCTTCCTTTTTTGGTTTTGAATTTTAACGAATCAGCAATTTTTATTTTGCCTTTATCATACAATTCGCCACTTTCAAAACGCGTTTCAGATTCTTTGTAATATTCTTCAGTATGACCTTTTACATAAGGTTTTTGAATACTTCTTCCACTTGGTGTGTAATATCTTGCAATGGTCAATCGCACAGCTGAACCGTCATCAAAACCCATCTCGCGTTGCACCAATCCTTTTCCAAAAGAACGTCTTCCGTAAACCAAACCTCTATCGTTATCTTGAATGGCTCCAGCTAAAATCTCGCTTGCAGACGCTGAGTTTTCATCTATTAAAACAGCAACTTTTCCAGTTTCAAAATTACCTTCATCGGTTGCAAAAGTTTTATCTATACTCCCTTTTTTGTTTTTAGTAAAAACTATTAATTCTTTATCTTTCAATAACTCGTCAGCTATTTCTACTGCCATTTCCATAAATCCGCCGCCATTTTCACGTAAATCAATTACAAGTGAATTGATGCCACTTTTCTTCAATTTCAGTAAAGCTGTATGAAATTCATCGGCTGTAGTTTCAGCAAAACGATTGATTTTTATGTAACCTGTGGTTTTATTCAAAAGGATAGCAATGTCAACACTTTTTATAGGTATGATATCGCGTATTACTTTAATTTTCAGATTTTTATTTTCAGATTTTCTGTAAATTGTCAAGGTAACTTCCGATTCTTTTTCGCCTTTTAATTTGCTGTAAAGCACTTCATTCTTTAGTTTTTTACCAAAAAGCTTGAAATTATCAGCATACAAAATTCTGTCACCTGATTTGATTCCGGCTTTTTCTGCTGGACCATTTTCTATTGGTTTTATAACGGCAATTGTATCATTATAATTGTAGAAATTTACACCAATTCCAACGAAATCGCCTTTCATGTTTTCAGCAACAGCAGTTTGCTCACTTGGCGGAACATAAACCGAATGAGGATCAAGATTAGCAAGAATGTTATTAACCGTTAAATCTACAATGGAGTCGGTTTTTACATCATCAACATACTCATTATCAATAAAATTGATTAATTTATTGAGTTTTGTTTTGTAATCATTTTTAGACAAAGAAGGTTTTGCTACAGGATAATTAATCAAACCACCAATGACAATGCCAAGCGCCACGCACGAGAAAAAAAGTAATGGTAAATAGATTTTATTAATTTTCATGAAAAACAATTAATTAGCTTGTCAAAATTACAAAGGTTTATAGTATAGGAACGTTAAACATATCCTATTATTTCCTAAAACTTTATAAAACTTAATCTAACTCTTCAATTTGAGAAACTTCGATTCCAGCTTTTTCAAGGAAATCAATTCCTGAGGTGTCGCGATAACCGTTTTGATAAACCACTCGTTTTATTCCTGATTGGTGAATTAGTTTACTACATTCTTTACAAGGAGAAAGTGTAATATATAAAGTAGCGTTATCGCAAGATTGTGTAGAACGTGCCACTTTTAAAATAGCATTTGCCTCAGCATGAAGCACATACCATTGTGTTAGTCCTTCATTATCTTCACAGCAGTTTTCAAATCCTGATGGTGTTCCGTTGTAACCATCGGAAATTATCATTCGGTCGCGAACAATTATTGCGCCTACTTGCTTGCGCTTACAATAAGAAAGTTTGCTCCATTCGGAAGCGATTCTTAAATAGGCTTTATCGTATTTATTTTGTTTTTTGTCTTTCATATTAATGCTGAACTTGTTTCAGTATCTCTTCATTATTTATTTAAGGCACGAAGGCACAAAGTTTATTTTATTTATTTCTGAACTCTATTCAAATGGTATCTCCTTTAGCCCTGATTGTAGAGGAAATACTTTTCTTTTTTTAAAGAAAAGATTGCAACGAAAAGCAGGAAAATGGTTTACAAATATAACTACTGATTTGCTTCTAATCCAAGATTATCGTTTCCAAATTGGACTTTCAATAATTAACGGAATTACAACTCCAATGACAAATGCTGACATGGTTAATGTAAAATCGCGTTTGCTGAATCGGAATAAGGTTTGAACAATGAATGATAAAATTAAAACTACTAAAACTACAATAATTTGCGCGGCTTCAATTCCGATTGCGAATTCTAGTAATGGCCACAATTTGTCAGTTGGTTTTCCTGGAAGGATTTCTTTAAAATAGTTAGAAAACCCTAATCCGTGAATGATTCCGAAGAATAAAGTTATGGCTCCAATAAAGGTTATGCTTTCTTGTTTGGATGATTTTCCGGCGGTAAAAAGGTTAAAAAATGCCGTTATTAGAATCGTAATTGGAATCAGAAATTCGACAATATTAGCTTGAACAGTTACGATATTAAAAACAGAAAGCATCAAAGCTAGTGTGTGTCCGATGGTGAAAATGGTTACTAATAAAAGTACTCTTTTCCAATCCTTAAAAGCGTAAGGAACGGTTAATGCAATTAAAAATAAAACGTGGTCATAGCCATTGATGTCTAAAACGTGGTTGAGACCAATTTTGAAATAAATCCAAAAATCTGACATAGGTTGAGTTTTTAGCAATTTTTAGGAATGTAAACTTACAATTTATTTTGAATTTGGCAGAAAAGATTATCTTAAATTCGATGAAAAACATTTTCGGTTTTTGAGGAATTTGAATTATATTTGCATAATAAAACCATTATAATTATGTCATTTTCAGATTTATTTGATAGCGAATTTAAAACGAGAAATAAAGGTCATTTTTCGGCTATTGTTCGTGTTGCCACTTCTGACGGAGATTTGAGCAAAGAAGAAAAAGAATTTTTGGATAAGCTAGCTGTAAGATTAGAAATTTCGGCAGCTGAATATGAAGAAATTCTTGAAAATCCATTGAAATACCCAATCAATCCGCCGTATTCTTATGCGCACAGATTGGAGCGTTTGTATGATTTATCAAGAATGGTTTATGCAGATCACATTCTTGGACCTAAGCAAAAAGAAATTTTAACTCGTTTTGCTTTGGCATTAGGTTTTACTCCAGGAAATGTAAATTACATAGTTGACAAAGCATTGTCTTTATTAGTAATGGGTGTTGATTTAGACACATTTACTTTTGAAATGACTCACATGAATAAGTAATATAATTATTCTTTAAAATATAAAAAAGTCCTAATTTCTTAGGACTTTTTTAGTTTTAATACTTCATAAACCATTTCATAAATTTCTTCTTTCTTGTATGGCTTTGTTATATACCCATTAAAACCCATTGCGTCAAAAATCTCCTTTTGATTAGCAACAGGATGGCCTGAAACGCCAATAATTGGAATAGAATTAATTTCTTTTTTTATATTTTCCCTCAAAACAACTGTAGTTTGATAGCCATCCATTTGGGGCATTTCTTTATCCATAAAAATTAAATCATATGGATTTTGTTCTACCATTTCAATAGCTTGCAAACCATTATTAGCAATATTAATATTAAATCCACCATGATTTAATAACAATTTCATCAATAAAAGTTGATTAATTTCATCGTCTTCTACAATAAGTACATTAAGTTTATTGATGATTTCAATAAATTCAAATGGTTTAGTACCAACTTCACTTTCTTTAATTTCTAAAGGAATTTCAATCTCAAAAGTGGTACCGACATTTAATTCTGTTTGATAATCTATTTTACCTCCCATTAATTCTAATAGATTTGAAACAATAGAAAGTCCTAAACCAGAACCATCAATTTTTTTGGAATCGTGAAGTTTTTTGAAACTTTGAAAAACTTCGCCTTTTTCATTAGCTTTTATTCCTGTTCCTGTATCGGCAACTTTTATCAAAATTGTAGCATTATTACTTTCAATTTCTTTTACAACAACTGAAAGAACAACACTGCCTTTTTTGGTAAATTTTATAGCATTATCTAGCAAATTGATAATGATTTGCACAATTCTAGTTTTATCACCAACCACTAATTTTGGCAGGTTTTTATCTTTTACAATTTGAAAATCAAGCTTTTTTGTTCTTGCTTTTGGAGCTATAATTTTTTCAATATGGTAAAGCATTTCAATAAAATCGAATGGAGCAGTTTGAAGTTTTATTTGCCCCATTTCTATTTTTGATAAATCTAAAATATCATCTACTAGCTCTTTTATATGATTTGTTGTTTCCTTCATTAATGCAATCATTTCTTTTTGAGAAGAAGTGATTTCAGATTTTTCTAACATTCCCAAAAACCATAACGAAGCGCTTAATGGTGTTTTCAAATCATGACTTACATTGGCTAAGAATTTGTTTTTAAAATTCTTCTCCGATTGTAATTGCTGGTTTTTTATTTCTGCCAAATGAAAACTAAGAACAGATTCATTTTTTTCTTGGGCTATGCTTTGAAAATTATTGTAGTGTTCTGTAAAGTCAATAAAAATTAGAAACGGATTTTCATTATTTGAACCTGAATTGAAAATGACGTCAATAGTTTTTTTAATTCCTTCATAATCAATATGAATACAGCTAAATGTAAACTCGTTGTATTCTAAATCAATTAAAGAAATAATGGTCTCAAAAAAAGGATGAAAATCAGAAATTGAAGTTTGTTTCTGAATTTTATAAAGCAAATCATCGGAATGCAAAACAATTCCTTGCTTGTCTAAAACTACAATTTGAGTTTTATTATAGAGATATTTATTTCTAATTTGCTCAAACATTTTTTACCATTTTCAGTCCAATTGTTTGAAATAAATTTTCAACTTCAATTCCTTCTTTGGCACTTGCAAAATAGTCAATTGAAATGTTTTCTTGCTCTAGTAATTTTTTAAATTCCTCAATATCAATTAAATCTGATTTATTGGCAACAGAAACAATTTTTGAAGTTGGATAGGTTGTTTTTAAAAAATCAATCTCTTCATTAAATCGTTCATAGGTTTGTGAACGCGTTGGATCGATAACATAAATAAATCCTGAAGTACCTAAAAGATAAGACGAACGTACTTTTTGAATATCGTCTTTTCCTTCAATATCCCAAATTACTAAAGTTAGATTTAGTTCTTCAATTTTAATTTCTTTTTTGAGAATATGAACACCAATAGTAACAATATAATTATCAGAAAATGTGTTTTGAACAAATCGCCTCATCAAAGAAGATTTTCCAACACCAAAATGTCCTACTAAAACAACTTTTTTCGAACTATTCATGGATGAATTCTGTTAACTTAATGGTTATATATTCTTTATCGATAGCATCTGTTTTAATATGAGAAGCAATATCGAATAATTTATTTTCTAATTTATTTTTGAAAAAAGCATCAAATCCTCCTGAAATTACAACTGCAAAATAATAGGAAGTAAAATTTTGAATGTGAATTTCAAATAATTCATATTGAATTGATTCTAAGCTTTGTTGGTCTTTTTTGAAGGCATCTTCAACGAAACTTTTAATCGCTGTTAACATACCAGCAATCATATCTTCATCGATACTTTCTTGTTTGGATGCACTTGAAATAATCAAACCTGAACCTTTTTCTATAACGAAAACTTGTTCGACAGACGCTTGATTCATTTCGCTCAAAATGATTTCTTTTTCGGAAACTCCTGTGAAAATCGCTTTAACTTTTCGTTGCCAGGTTTTAATTGAAAAAGTAGTTTGAACTTGGCTATTAATAGAATCTGAAAGCGCTTTTATTTCTTGCTGAATGTATTTCTTTATCATTTTACCAATGATTGGAAAAAGAGCTTCCACCACTTTATCTTGCGATTTAGTTAAAGCATCGGCAATAACTGGACCTAATTTTGTTGGAATTTCTTCCACAAAAGTGTCTATTTTTTTATCAATAATTGGGTTTACTTTTTCAGAAAGTTTTTCGTGCGTGTTAACCGTATCTTCAAGAGAATCTAATTTTTGTAAAATATTTTGCGCAAAATCTCTGTCCTCACTAAGAAGAAGTTCTTTGAGCTTAATTAATTTCTCTGAATCTGTCATAATAATGAATTAGTCCTTCATTATTTTTTCACCCATAGAAACTAGAAGCGTTCCAAGTAAGTTTCTATCGACTTTTTTGTGGTTTAATTCATCCGTTTTATCATTCATACTGTTCTCTAAATCAGTAATTCTGATGTTTAAATCGGTAGCTAAATTATCGATAGTACTGTTCAACTCCTTACGAGTTTCAGCAATAAAGTCTTCTAATTCCTCTTTTCTTTTTTCAATGTGATTTTTAATATCTTGAAATTCCTGATCAATTTGCTGAATGTTTTCACCAAAAATCAGGTTTTTGATAGCTTCCAATCTTTGAGCAGATTCTAGTGGGTTTACTGCTGGAGCTTCTGTTTCTTTTGATTGATTTTTAGACATATAAGTAAGTAGTTTTTGTTGAAAAAAATGTTTGCAAATTTAGTAATTTTTCTTTCAACTAAGCTACTTTTCAGTATTTTATGTATTTGTAGAATTTGTTCTACAAATCAGATGCTTTCATAAATTCTTCTGCCTTACTAACCATATTGTAACTTCCACAGAAAAAAGGTACTCTTTGGTGCAATTCTGTTGGTTGAATTTCCATAATTCTTCTATAACCATCAATTGCTTTTCCGCCAGCTTGCTCAGCAATAAAAGCCATTGGATTACATTCATACAACAATCTAAGTTTACCATTTGGAGCTTTTGAACTTGTTGGATAAATATAAATTCCACCTTTAATCATGTTTCGATGCATATCGGAAACTAGACTTCCAATATATCTTGAAGTATAAGGTCTGTCTCCTTCTTCTAACTGACAATATTTTATATAATCTTTCACTCCTTGAGGAAAATGCACATAATTTCCTTCATTTATCGAATAAATAGTTCCATCTTTTGGATACTGCATATTTGGATGTGAAAGATAAAAAGTTCCAATAGCTGGATTTAAAGTAAAACCATTTACACCATGACCAGTTGTATAAACCAACATGGTTGAAGTTCCATAAATTACATATCCTGCAGCTACTTGTTGTGTTCCTGGTTGTAAAAAATCTTCACTTGTTACTGGAGTTCCAACAGGAGTTTTTCTTCTAAAAACAGAAAAAATTGTTCCAACAGAAACATTGACATCAATATTAGATGAACCATCTAAAGGATCCATTAAAACCACATATTTATTACTATGAGAATTATCTGAACCTGCAACAGTAATAAAATCGTCATTTTCTTCTGAAGCGATTCCACACACAATTTCACGATTGATCAACGTTTGAATAAAAACTTCATTGGCATAAACATCCAATTTTTGTTGGTCTTCACCTTGAACATTTTGTTCTCCTGCAGCTCCAACAATATCAACCAATCCAGCTTTATTTACTTTGTAGTTAACAACTTTTGCTGCCAGTCGAATTGAGTTTATAATTCTTGATAATTCTCCTGAGGAATACTGAAAAGCATTTTGATTTTCAATGATAAATTCACCTAAGGTTTTATTGCGTTCTTCCATTACGAAATCGTTGTAGTTATTTGTGCAAATATCGTTTATTTTATTAAATTTCAAATCAATTAAACAAATTAATACTACAAATTTATTATCAAACTTATTTTATCTTTGCTCTTTAATTTATTAAATTATAATACAATGAAAATCAAATCATTTTTAACAATTGCTTTATTAGTTATTTTAAATATTTCTAAAGCAAATGCTCAAATTAACTTGGGAGAAAAAGCTCTTGGTGCTTTACAAAATGGAGTTGCAAGCTTTACATTTTCTAATGAAGATGCAGCAAAATTATCTAAAGAAGCTGTTAAAAAAATGGATTCAACTAATGTTGTAGCTGGACCAAAAGATGGTTATACACTTAGACTAAACAGAATTTTTGGGAAACATGCAAGCGAAAACGGATTAGCATTAAACTACAAAGTATATCTAACAAAAGATGTAAATGCATTTGCAACTGCAGATGGTAGTGTTCGTGTTTATTCAGGTTTAATGGATATTATGGATGACAATCAATTGCTTGCCGTTATTGGTCACGAAATTGGTCACGTTGCTAATGAAGACACGAAAGACGCTATGAAAGCTGCGTTAAGAAAAGCTGCATTGATTGATGCTGTTTCATCGCAATCTGATAAAGTTGCCAAACTAACAGACAGCCAATTAGGTCAAATTGGAAACGCAATGTTAGACAGCAAACACAGCAGAAAACAAGAATCTGAAGCAGATACTTTTTCATATGATTTTATGAAGAAACATGGTTATGATGTAAACGCAGTTGAATCTGCTTTTAACTTATTAGCTTCTCAAAGTGGTGGTGCATCATCCGATTTTTTATCAAGAATGATGAGTTCACATCCAGACCCAAAAGACAGAGCTGAAACTGCTAAACAGAGAGCAATTGCTGAAGGGCTATACAAAGCATACGTTCAAAAACCAATAAATAATAAAGTGGTTGTAACAAAAACTACTACTAAAAAAGCTACTACTAAGAAGAAAAAGAAATAACTTCTTAAAACTGATATTTTTAAAAATTCCAAATTCCACTATTGCAGTTGGAGTTTGGAATTTGTATTTTTGGGCAATACTATTTTTACTATGATAATTAGAAAAGGAACTCCTAACGACATGCCATCGGTTTTAGAGTTGATAAAAGAATTAGCCGTTTTTGAAAAAGAACCTGATGCCGTTGTTATAACTGTCGACGATTTAATTCGTGATGGTTTTGCAGAAAACCCTTTGTTTCATACTTTTGTAGCTGAAGTCGATGGCCAAATCATCGGAATTGCACTTTATTATTACAGATATTCTACTTGGAAAGGTAAAACAATTCACCTTGAAGATTTAATTGTAAAAGAAAACAAACGCGGAACCGGAGCAGGATTTGCGCTTTACAGCGAAATCATAGCTCAAGGAAAACGTGATAACGTGAGAAGAATTGAATGGAATGTTCTAGATTGGAACACTCCTGCAATTGAATTTTATAAAAAAAGTGGAGCAAAAATTCTTGATGATTGGGATGTTGTTCAAATGGATGAAAATGGAATTAATGAATTTCTAAAAAAATAAATAACATAGAATTGATTTCTATTTAGACTAAAAATCTGAAATCTGAAATCTGAAATCTGAAATTAAAATGAGAATATTTAAATTTGGTGGTGCATCAGTGAAAGATGCCGATGGTGTAAAAAATGTTTTTGATGTTTTACAAAAAGTAGGTCATGAAGATGTATTAATTGTAATTTCCGCAATGGGAAAAACAACCAATGCTTTGGAAATTGTAATCAAAAATTATTTTGAAAAATCTAACGAATTTCATGCATCCTTACAAGAAGTTAGAAAATACCACAACCAAATTTTGTTAGACTTATTTGATGATGAAGAACATGATGTTTTCTTTGCTGTAAATAGTCATTTTGCCGATTTAGAATATTTCTTGAGAAGTAATAAATCTCCAAATTACAACTTCGTTTACGACCAAGTAATTAGTTATGGAGAAATTGTTTCTACAACAATTGTTAGCTATTTTTTCAATCATCAAGGTTTAAAAAACAACTGGATTGATGTTAGAAATTTCATTAAAACCGATGCCACTTACCGCGATGCCAATGTAGATTGGGAACAAACTCAAAAATTGATTTCTAAAGGAATCAAGAAAAAAGCATTAAACATTACACAAGGGTTTTTAGGTTCTGACGAAAATAATTTCACTACAACTTTAGGTCGTGAAGGTTCCGATTATACAGCTGCAATTTTTGCTTATTGCTTGAGTGCGGAAAGCGTAACTATTTGGAAAGACGTTCCTGGAGTAATGAATGCCGATCCAAGATATTTTGAAAATGCTATTTTGTTGAATCAAATTTCTTATCGTGAAGCAATAGAATTAGCATTTTATGGAGCTTCTGTAATTCATCCAAAAACGTTGCAACCTTTACAGAAAAAAGAAATTCCGCTTTTTGTAAAATCCTTTATAAACCCTTTGTTACCTGGAACTTCGGTATCTAAAGGTGCTGATTTGGAGCCAAAAACTTCTTGTTTCATTGTAAAGAAAAACCAATTATTAATTTCTCTTTCCTCCATAGATTTCTCTTTTATTATGGAAGAAAATATCAGTGAAATTTTTGCGCTTTTACATAAATATAAAATCAAAGTAAGTTTAATTCAAAATACAGCCATCAGTTTTTCTATTTGTATTGAAGATAAATTTGGGAATTTCAATGAATTGAAAACTATTCTTTCAAAGAAATTTAAAGTTTCATATAACGAAAATGTTTCGCTTTACACCATTCGTCATTTCTCTAAAGAAGCAGCAGAAATGGTAGAAAAAGACAAAACCGTTTTGGTAAAACAAATTTCCAGAGAAACCATGCAGATTGTTACTAAAGAGTAATGTCAAGAAAAATAAAAATAATAGTCTTTCTAGTTCTACTTTCATTGGTTGTGATTTTTTTACGTGATTTATACAAGCTTTTTGACAAACCTTTTTATCAAGGAAAAGACGACGGTATTTTTGCTAGATTTCAAGTAATCGTCATTTCAAGTGCTTTATTTTTCTTTTTTATTACAAGAAAAAATAGAATTTTCAACTTAGCAATTGGTTTTATTATTGGGATATTTTCTGGTGTAATTAGTTATTTTCTTGCTGTTTTTATTCCTTCAAACTCATTTTTTGATTTTTTATATCACATAATTGCAACAAGTCTTTTTATAATTGCCTTTTTTCAAGTCGAAAAATTTTACATCCAAAAAAAGCAGTAACCTTTATCTATCTTACACTCCAAATTTTTCCAATAATAAATACTACTTTTGACATTTATGAGTTATCTTATTTATGTTAAAAAATAGTTTTTTATGGATGTTATTGTTATGTTTTTCGGGCATTTTTGCTCAGGAAATAGAAACCCCATATAAAAACAAAAAAATAGTTTTTTCTAAAGATACCATCACTATTGATAACGTTAGCATCAATAAATCATTCTTCAAAATCATTAATAAACAAGGAATCGAAATCGACTCTTCCTATTATAAAGTAGATTTTCAAAACTCAAAATTGATTTTCAAAAACAATTACGTTTCTCAAGATTCATTGACCATTCGTTATTTAAAGTTTCCTGAATTTCTTACCAAAACCTATTCTATTTATGATGAAAAACGAGTGGTTTCAAACGAAGCTGGAAATTTATACACTGTAAAAAGAGACAATCTAAAAACTTTCAAACCCTTCGACGGATTAAATACTTCGGGAAGTATAACTCGTGGAATTACGGTTGGAAACAATCAAAACTCGACAGTAAATTCTAATCTTGATTTGCAAATTACAGGTAAAATTTCCAATAAAGTTTCGCTTCGTGCTTCTATTCAAGATAGTAATATTCCTTTGCAAGCAGGTGGCTATTCGCAAACCTTAGACGAATTTGACCAAATATTTATCGAATTATTTTCAGACAAATGGAGTATTCGCGCTGGTGATTTATTTCTTGAAAACAGACAATCTAAGTTTTTAAATTTTAACAAAAAAGTTCAAGGATTATCTTCAAAATTCACTTTTGGAACACCTCAAAATAAAACTGAAGTCTTTGCCTCTGGCGCTGTTGTTCGTGGTCAATATGCAAAAAGCAATTTCACTGGACAAGAAGGAAATCAAGGTCCATATAAATTGCGTGGTGCTAATGGAGAATTATTTGTATTAGTAATTTCGGGTTCAGAACGCGTTTTTGTAAATGGAATTTTATTAAAAAGAGGTGAAAACAACGATTACATAATCGATTATAATGCAGGAGAAATCATCTTTACTTCTCTATTTCCTATTACTTCCGAAATGCGAATTGTGATTGAATACCAATATTCTGATAGAAATTTTACTCGATTTGTAACCTATGGTGGTGCAAATCATCAAACAAAAAAATGGTCTATTGGCGGATTTTTATATTCTGAAAATGATGTAAAAAATCAACCATTGCAACAAAATTTATCTGGTGAACAAGTTGAAGTTCTCAAAAATGCTGGAGATGATTCCAATTTAATGACTGCTCCATCAGCTTATGAAGATTCTTATTCTGAAAATAAAGTTTTGTATGAAAAAGTCATTATTGGTGGTGTTGAAGTTTTTCAATATGCAAATGATGCAAATGATACCTTATATAATGTACGATTTTCATTGGTTGGAAATAACTTAGGAAATTACGTTTTAGCAAACAACAATGCCGTTGGGAAAATCTACGAATATGTTGCTCCAATTGCCGGAATTCCACAAGGAAATTATGAACCAATAACACGATTGATTGCTCCAACAAAAATTCAAATCGCTACAATTTTAGGAAGTTATAAACCAAATGAAAAAACCGCAATTGATTTTGAACTAGGAGTTAGCAACAACGATTTGAATCTTTATTCAACCATTGACGACAATAACAACAGAGGAATTGCAACAAAAATCAATGGAAAACAGAGACTTTATTCAGGAAAATATAATCTTGATGCTTTTGCTAATTATCAGTTAGTGCAACAAAATTTCAAGACTATTGAACGATTATTCAATATAGAATTCAATCGTGATTGGAATTTAACAACCATTTCAGGCAATCAAAGTTTGTTGGTTTCAGGTTTAAATTTTGATTTTAAAACCAAAGGATTTGCTAAATATCAACTAGAAAAACTAAATTTTACCAATAATTTTTCAGGAACACGACATATTGTTCAAGGAAGTTTCAAACATAAAAAATTAGTTGTTCAGCAAAATTCTAGTTTCATGAAAAGCTCCGGGACTATTTCAAATACTGACTTTGTCCGAAATCAAACAAGAGCAAAATTACATTTTAAAAAGAATTGGATTGGAGGAAGTTTTAACCTTGAAGACAATCAGGAACAATTGGTTGCCACAAATCAATTCTCCACTTTAAGTCAACGTTTTTCTGAATATGGAGCGTTTATTGGTCGTGGTGATAGTACAAAAGTTTACACTGAAATTGGCTATTTAAATCGAAAAAACGACAGTTTACAATCGGGAATGCTACAACGTGTAAACTCATCTGATTCTTATTATTTGAAATCAAAATTAATTCAAAATAAGAAAACTAACTTATCGCTTTTTGTAAATTATCGAAGATTAAAATATACCGATGCAACGATTCCAACAGAACCATCATTGAATTCTAGATTGCTTTACAATGATAATTTTTTCAATCAGTTAATTCAAACCACTGTTGCATACGAAACTGCTTCAGGAACCATTGCTCAACAAGAATTCACTTATTTAGAGGTCAATCCCGGACAAGGAGTTTACATGTGGAATGATTACAACAACAACGGAATTCAAGAACTTCAAGAGTTTGAAATCGCTGCTTTTCCAGATCAAGCCAAGTACGTTCGTGTTTTTCTTCCAAATCAAATTTTTGTAAAAACACATCAAAATAAATTTTCACAGTCGGTAACTTTAAGTCCATCTAAATGGATTAACAATAAAGGTTTCAAGAAACTACTCTCCTATTTTTATAACCAAACTTCATTTTCATTAGACAGAAAAATTCAACGAGATACCGATAATTTTAATCTAAATCCGTTTTCAACTAGCGAAGATAATTTACTTGGACTCAATACCAATTTTAGAAATAGTTTGTTTTATAATCGAGGCAAGCAACGTCACTCATTAACATACACTCATTTAAATGGACGAGTAAAAACGTTGTTGTCTATCGGTTCACAAGAAAACACAACACAATCCAATCAGTTGCAATATGCACATTTAGTGAAAAAAAGTTGGTTATTTAATTTGGATTCTTCTGTTTCAAACTCCGAAAGTATTTCAGATAATTATGCCACACGAAACTTTGAATTGAATTCTTATGCTGTAGAACCCAAAATCTCCTATTTATTTTCGAACAATAAAAGTTTGTCGCTTTTTTATGAATACAAAAACAAAGAAAACATCATAAACTTACTTGAATCTTTAAAACAACAACGCTTCGGAATTTCGTTTAATTATTCAAGCGACAATAAATTCACAGCCAATGGAGAATTCTCGCTTTATAACAATGAGTTCATTGGAAACGCACTTTCACCTGTTGCTTTTCAAATGCTTGAAGGTTTGCAACCCGGAAAAAATAGTACTTGGCGCTTACTTTTGCAGAAAAATCTAACCCAATATTTGGACATCAACATTAACTATCAAGGACGAAAATCTGATACTAGCAATGCTATTCATACAGGAAATGTTCAATTGAGAGCATTCTTTTAGTGTAAACATAGTTCTACATAAAAAAAATAATATTGGAATAATTGTTGTTTAGAATTAATTCGTTAATTTTAAACTTTAATAACCTAATTAAGAATTCACAATGAAAAAACTAATTTTATTATGCTTAGTGTTTATTTTCTCAAACACAACTTTTGCACAAGATGTAAAAGAAAAAGCATCAAAAACTAAAGCTAAAACTGAAAAAGCAGTAAAAGCTAAAAAAGAAAAAGCTGACAAACTAAAAGAAGAGAAAGCTAAAGCTAAGAAAGATGCAGAAAAAGCAGCTAAAAAAACAGAAAAAGATGCTAAAGCAAAAACTTCTAAAGCTAAAAAAGAAGTAGAAGAAAAAGCAACTAAAACTACAAAAGACGCAAAAGCTAAAACTTCAAAAGCTAAAAAAGAAACAGAAGAAAAAGCTTCAAAACTTAAAAAAGACGGAACTGTAGACAAACGTTTCAAAGATGCTGAGTCAAAAGCTAAAGAAACTAAAGCTTCTGCAACTGGAAAAGCGAAAGCTACTGAAGGAAAAGCAAAAGCTACTGCAAATAAAACTGCAGCTAAAGTTAAAAAAACTGCAGCTGAAGAAAAAGAAGATATGAAAGAAACTGCAGCTTCTAAAACTGCAGAGAAAAAAGTTGCTGATAAAGTAACTGGAAAATATAAAGGTAAAAAAGTATTCACTGGACCAAGAGGTGGAAAATATTACATCAATAAAAACGGAAACAAAACGTATATTGATGCTGAGCAAGAAGAGTAAATCTTTCTATTCTTAGAAAATTTAAAAATGCAACTTTCAACCTATCGAAAGTTGCATTTTTTGTTTAATTTTTTACTTAAAATTTCCTTTCAAAAACATTACGAAAACTTATCGTAAAAATTTATAAATCCCTTGTTTTTAGGGGTTTTTTCATTTTTTGACGTTTGTAAACTATTGTTAAACAAATAGTTATGAAAAAGTAAAAATTAGTAGTATTCCTACACATTGTTAAAAACTAAAGCCGATTGTCAATAACTTTGACTTTCTTTTTCGTTTAAAATTATCAATCTTTGTAACAGTTGAAATAAGTTAAAAAAACCTTAATAAAAACCATAATTATGTCTTTCGTAGAACCAATCCTTCAAGAAAATAAAGATCGCTTTGTAATTTTCCCAATTAAGCATCAAGATATTTGGGAATGGTATAAAAAACAAGAAGCTTGCATTTGGACTGCTGAAGAAATTGACTTACACACCGATTTGAATGATTGGAATAATAAGTTGAATGCTGATGAAAAATACTTCATCAAACACATTCTTGCGTTCTTCGCAGCATCTGATGGAATTGTAAACGAAAACCTTGCAGAAAATTTTGTAAGCGAAGTACAATATCCAGAAGCAAAGTTTTTCTACGGATTTCAAATCATGATGGAAAACATTCATAGCGAAACTTATTCGTTATTGATAGATACTTATGTAAAAGACGAAGCAGAAAAACACGAACTTTTTCATGCCATCGAAACTTTTCCTGCCATTAAAGACAAAGCAGAATGGGCTTTAAAATGGATAGAATCAGATTCTTTTGCAGAAAGATTGATTGCTTTTGCAGCTGTAGAAGGAATTTTCTTCTCAGGTTCATTTTGTTCAATTTTCTGGTTGAAAAAACGTGGTTTAATGCCAGGTTTAACTTTTTCAAACGAATTAATTTCTCGTGACGAAGGAATGCATTGTGATTTTGCTGTGCATTTACACAACCACCATTTAGTAAATAAAGTTCCTAAAGCAAGAATCACAGATATTTTAACTGACGCTTTAAACATAGAAAGAAAATTCATCACTGAATCACTTCCTGCAAGTCTTATAGGAATGAACGCAACTTTGATGACACAATATTTAGAATTTGTTACCGATAGATTATTAGTAGAATTAGGCTGCGAAAGAGTATATAACTCTTCAAATCCTTTCGATTTTATGGATATGATTTCGCTACAAGGAAAAACTAATTTCTTTGAAAAACGTGTAGCAGAATACCAAAAAGCTGGTGTAATGAATTCTGATTCTGAAGCAAGCAAAATTAGTTTCGACGCTGATTTTTAATCTGAACTTGTTTCAGATTCTTTTAAAATCTAAGAATAATATTTTCCAAAAAACAGATGCTGAAACTAGTTCAGCACATATTACAAATAACCCGAAATAGCGAAGGGATTTTCTATTTCACAAAAACTTAAAACTTATGTACGTAGTAAAAAGAGACGGCCACAAAGAGCCGGTAATGTTTGACAAAATCACCGATAGAATTAAAAAACTATGTTATGGTTTAAATGACAGAGTAGATGCTGTAAAAGTAGCCATGCGTGTGATTGAAGGATTGTATGATGGAGTAACTACGTCAGAATTAGATAATCTTGCAGCAGAAACAGCAGCGTCAATGACGATTTCGCATCCTGATTACGCTCAATTAGCAGCAAGAATCGCTATATCAAATTTACATAAAAACACCAACAAATCATTCTCTGAAACGATGAATGAAATGTATCATTATGTAAATCCAAGAACCAATCAAGAAGCGCCATTGCTTTCGGAAGAAGTTCACAATGTAATTCAAGAAAATGCAGAATTTTTAAATTCTCACATTATATATAACCGTGATTTTAACTACGATTATTTTGGTTTCAAAACCTTAGAGCGTTCGTATTTATTAAAAATCAACGGTAAAATTGTTGAAAGACCACAACATATGTTAATGCGTGTTTCTGTTGGAATTCACTTAAACGACCTTGAATCAGTTATTGAAACTTACGATTTAATGTCGAAAAAATTCTTTACGCACGCAACGCCAACATTGTTCAACGCAGGAACTCCAAAACCTCAAATGTCATCTTGTTTTTTATTAACTATGAAAGATGATAGCATTGATGGAATTTACGATACGTTGAAACAAACGGCAAAAATTTCGCAATCAGCTGGTGGAATTGGATTAGCTATTCACAATGTTCGTGCAACTGGTTCTTATATTCGTGGTACAAATGGAACTTCAAACGGAATTGTTCCGATGTTGAGAGTATTCAATGATACTGCACGTTATGTAGATCAAGGTGGAGGAAAACGTAAAGGAAGTTTTGCGATTTACCTAGAAACTTGGCATGCCGATATTTTCGATTTCTTGGATTTGAAAAAAAATACAGGAAAAGAAGAAATGCGTGCTAGAGATTTATTCTTCGCAATGTGGACATCAGATTTGTTCATGAAACGTGTAGAAGCAGATTCAACTTGGACTTTAATGTGTCCAAACGAATGTCCAGGATTAGACAATGTTTATGGTGATGAATTTGAAGCATTATATACTTCGTATGAAGCACAAGGAAAAGGAAGAAAAACAGTAAAAGCACGTGAACTTTGGGAGAAAATTCTAGAATCACAAATTGAAACTGGAACACCATATATGTTGTATAAAGATGCAGCGAACAGAAAATCAAACCAAAAGAATTTGGGAACTATTCGTTCGTCTAACTTGTGTACTGAAATTATGGAATATACTTCTGCAGATGAAGTTGCAGTTTGTAACTTGGCTTCTATTTCATTACCAATGTTTGTTGAAAACGGAAAATTCAATCACGAGTTACTTTTCAATGTAACTAAACGTGTAACAAGAAACTTAAATAAAGTAATCGACAGAAATTACTATCCAGTAAAAGAAGCTGAAAATTCTAACATGCGTCATCGTCCTGTTGGTCTTGGTGTTCAAGGTTTGGCAGATGCTTTTATCATGATGAGAATGCCATTTACAAGTGACGAAGCAAAACAATTGAATCAAGATATTTTTGAAACATTATACTTTGCAGCAGTAACTGCTTCTATGGAATTGGCTAAACAAGAAGGACCTTATTCTTCTTATGAAGGTTCGCCGATTTCTAAAGGTGAATTCCAACATAATTTATGGAATATTAAAGACGAAGAACTTTCTGGAAGATGGGATTGGGCAGGTTTGAGAAAAGAAGTTTTAGCAAATGGTGTTAGAAATTCATTGTTAGTAGCGCCAATGCCAACGGCTTCAACATCACAAATTCTTGGAAACAACGAAGCTTTTGAACCTTACACTTCTAATATTTACACAAGAAGAGTACTTTCAGGAGAATTCATCGTAGTTAACAAACATTTACTAAATGATTTAGTAGAAAGAGGATTGTGGAACGAAACCTTGAAGCAAGAAATTATGCGTCACAATGGTTCGGTTCAAAATATAGAATCAGTACCACAAGATTTGAAAGAACTTTACAAAACAGTTTGGGAAATGTCTATGAAAGACATCATCGATATGAGTCGTCAAAGAGGTTACTTTATTGACCAATCGCAATCGTTGAACTTGTTTATGCAAGATGCTAATTATGCTAAATTGACTTCGATGCATTTCTACGCATGGAAATCAGGTTTAAAAACAGGAATGTATTACTTAAGAACAAAAGCTGCGGTTGATGCCATCAAGTTTACTTTAAATAATGATAAAAAAGCCGAACCAATTGAAGTTCAAGAGCAACCTGCAGCAGAAATAAATGCTATCACTGAACCATTACAACCAATTGCAGTACTAAACGAACCGGTAGAAATGACAGCCGAAGAATACAGAGCAATGATTGAAATGGCAAAAAATGCTGGTCCGGACGACTGTGAAATGTGTGGTTCGTAAAAAACAAGTAAATGAAAAAAATCACAATTATATTATTCTTGTTTTTCAGTCTGATTTCAGAAGCTCAAGAAAAAAGACTTTGGGCAAAATCATTTCAAGATAAAGAAGCACCTGCTTTTGTTGTTGAAGAGTGGATTTCTGACAAACCTGAATTGAAAGGAAAATTTGTATTAATAGATTTTTGGGCAACTTGGTGCGGACCATGTAAAAGAGCCATACCTGAATTAAATTCATTTCAAAAAGAATTTGAAAAAGATTTAATTGTGATAGGAATAAGTGACGAAACTAAAGAAAAGGTTTTAACACAAATCAATCCTAAAATTGAATATTACAGCGCAATTGACACAAGTAAAAGATTAAACGATAGTTATGTTGTAAAAGGAATTCCTCATTGTGTATTAATTGATCCAGATGGAATTGTTAGATGGGAAGGTTGGCCACAACAAAAAGGATACGAGTTAACAAGCGAAGTAATTAAAGAAATTATAGCTAAATATAAAAAATAATTATAATTAATCACCTTAAACAGTCATCAATTCGATGGCTGTTTTATTTTTTAATTATCTTTGAAATCAAATAAAAATACCATGTCAAAAGAAAAAGGAGTTTACACAGGAATTATAGAAAAAGACGAAAACGGAAACTACTTCTGTGGCGAATATTTATTAGATTATCAGATGGTTGCTAAGGATTTTAAATTGGGTGACGAAATCAATATCAAATCGGTTATTGCTAATCCGAGTGATAAAAGTTACAATCAATATCCAAAAAAATCGCGCCATTTCTTTTTGGCAAATGATAAAAAATAATTGCAATGCTTACCATCAAAAGAACAACCTCTGATAATCCCAATTTTGAAAAACTCGTAGTCCAATTGGATGCTTATTTGGCAATTCTTGATGGTGAAGATCATGCCTTTTATTCGCAATTTAATAAATCAAGTTTATTGAAAAATGCCTTGATTGTCTATGAAAATGAAATTCCAATTGCAATTGGTGCTTACAAAGAATATGATGCTGAAACTGCCGAAATGAAACGAATGTTTACATTACCTGAACACCGCGGAAAAGGAATTGCAACTAAAGTTTTAACAGAATTAGAATCTTGGGCAAAAGAAGAAAATTACAAAACTGCTTTGTTAGAAACGGGTCATTTGCAAAAAGATGCCATCTATTTATATCAAAAATTAGGATATAAAATCATAGAAAACTTTGGGCAATATCAAGGTGTTGAGACTAGCATTTGCATGAAAAAAAATATCTAATATCTAAAATCATAAATCTAATATTATATGATGAACTGGGAACAACTTTTATCATTAAAACGTCAAGGCGACAAAGGAAAACGACTACGAATAGAACAAGACGATACACGCTTAGGCTTTGAAGTTGACTACGATAGAATTATCTTTTCATCAGCTTTTAGAAGTTTACAAGATAAAACGCAAGTCATTCCGCTTTCTAAAACCGATTTCGTTCATACACGCTTGACGCACAGTTTAGAAGTTTCAGTAGTTGGACGTTCAATTGGACGATTAGTTGGAAAGAAAATCATTGAAAAATATCCACATTTACAAGAAATTCATGGTTATCAAGCTAATGATTTTGGAGCCATTGTTGCTGCAGCTTCCTTAGCACATGATATTGGAAATCCACCTTTTGGGCATTCAGGTGAAAAAGCTATCGGTGAATATTTCTCTATCGGAAAAGGACAAAAATACAAAGAACAACTTACCGATAAAGAATGGCAAGATTTAATCGATTTTGAAGGAAATGCTAACGGGTTTTCTGTTTTAACAAGCTCACGACCAGGAATAGAAGGAAGCATCCGATTGACTTATGCTGTTCTTGGAGCATTTATGAAATATCCCAAGGAAAGTTTACCTAAAAAACCAACTTCCAATATTGCGGATAAAAAATATGGTTTCTTTCAAACTGACAAAGAATTTTTCAAAGAAGTGGCCGATGAATTA
This sequence comes from Flavobacteriia bacterium, assembly GCA_013298525.1. Taxonomy (GTDB): domain Bacteria; phylum Bacteroidota; class Bacteroidia; order Flavobacteriales; family Flavobacteriaceae; genus Flavobacterium. The sequence continues at coordinate 16,835 of JAAFHW010000004.1, read as the reverse complement.
GGATTAATTCCAAACAAATCGGGAAATGATATTGGTTATGAAAGACATCCTCTCGCCTATCTAGTGGAAGCCGCAGATGATATTTGTTATACTATAATTGATTTTGAAGATGGAATAAATCTCGGATTAGTGTCGGAAGATTATGCATTAGAATATTTAATCAAATTGGTAAAAGATACTATTGATACTAATAAATATCAAACACTAACTACAAAAGAAGATAGAATAAGTTATTTACGTGCTTTAGCCATTGGAAATCTAATTAACAATGCCGTTCTTATATTTATAGAAAATGAAGAAGCAATTCTTAAAGGTGAATTCCCATATGCATTAACAGATAAAAGTAAATACAAAGCACAAATTGATGATATTATCAAATTAAGTGTAAAAAATATCTACCAAAGTCGTGAAGTAATTGAGAAAGAACTATCAGGTTATCAGATGATTAATAATTTGTTAGATAAATTCATAACGGCTTACAATAATAATTATGAAGGAAAAGCTACCAATTATGATAAGCTATTATTAAAGATTTTACCCGAAAAACATCATATTGAAAAAGAATCATTATACGAACGATTATTACACATTTGCCATTTCATTTCGATGCTAACAGATGGTAAAGCTTTGTTATATAATAAAATAATTACTGCATAAAATTTGTTAAAATTATGATTTTCAAGCAAAATAGTTGCTTTTAGATGAAAATTAATTTAGATTTGTTACCCTATAAAAAAACTACAAACTTTAATTATGAAAAAAATTACATCTCTATTGATGATTTTGTTTACAATTTTGAGTTTTTCACAAGAAAATAGAGTGAAAATTCAAAGCTATTTAGACAGAAACAAAGCCAAATTTAATCTTACATCACAAGATATAAGTGATTGGACAATTGAAAGTACAGGTAATTCAGAATCAACAAAAATTGATACTTATTGGATTAAACAAAGACATCAAGGAATTGAAATCTTTAATTCTGTTTCAAACATTTGGATGAAGAATGATGAAGTAATCAACTCTACTGGAGTGTTTATTTCAAATGTTGCTCAGAAAGTTAACACAACTTCACCAACATTATCTGTTTTAAATGCCCTTAATAAAGGATTTGAATCTGTAAACCAAACAAGTTCAAACAACCAAATTATTGAAACTATCAGCAATAATGAATTCAAAATTTCTAATGGTAACTTGACAGAAGATCCTATTACTGCTGAACTTGTTTATCAACCAATGGGTGAAACTCTAAGATTGGCTTGGGATTATTCATTCTACACTCAAGACTACAAACATCTTTGGAGCATGAGAGTTGATGCTGTTACAGGAACTATTCTTCAAAAAAACGACTTAGTAATTTCATGTAATTTTGAAAACCACAAAGGACACAAACATGGTTCTTCAGATTTTTCATTTTACAAAAGTTTATTTAAAGATGAAAGTTTAGCTTCTCCTCTTCAAGTACAAGGTGGTTCTTACAGAGTTATTCCTTTCAACTTTGAAAGTCCAAACCATACTTCAAGACAATTAGTTACAAATCCAGAAAATGCAACTGCATCTCCAAAAGGATGGCATGATACAAATACAATTGCTGGAAACACTGCAAGTTTAAAATATACTTACACAAGAGGTAACAATACTTGGGCAAGGGCTGATTATACAAGTGTAAACCCAACAACTCATAATACAAATGCTGCCACTAGTGGTTTCGCTCCAGATGGTGGTGCGGCATTAAATTTTGATTTTCCTTACCCAGGCACAACAGTAAATGCAGATACATATATTAGTGCTGCAACTACTAACTTGTTTTACATGACAAATGTTTTACATGATATTTGGTATCAATATGGATTTAATGAACCTAATGGAAACTTCCAACAAACAAACTATGTTGGTGGTGGTACAGGTGCAGATGCTCTTTGGGGTGACGCACAAGACGGTTCACAAGCTGCAACACCAACTTCAAATAACGCAAACTTTTCGACGCCTGTTGATGGTTCAAAACCTAGAATGCAAATGTATTTATGGAACTATGGTCCTAAATCTTTATTTGTACTATCTCCATCTTCAATCGCTGGAGAATATTATTCAGCTGAAAATGGTTTCGACCCAGGAAATGTTCCTGTTCCATCTGCTCCAGGTTCAATTGAAACACAATTAGCATTATATTTAGATACAGATCCTTCTACATCTATAGCTTGTACTCCTGCATCGAATGCAGCAGCATTAAATGGAAAAATTGTTATTTTAAGAAGAGGAGATTGCACTTTTGTTTCAAAAGTAATTAATGCACAGAATGCTGGTGCAATTGCAGTAATTGTTGTAAATAACGTTGCTAATCAACTTGTTACAATGAGTGGTGCAGATGCTACTATTACAATTCCAGCTGTTTTTGTAACACAAGAAGTTGGCGAAGCTATTATTGCTGAAATGCAAAATGGACCAGTTACAGTTAAATTACAAAAACAACCTTTCGTAAACTCTGATGGAGATTTAGATAATGGTATTATTAGTCATGAATTTGGTCATGGTATTTCTACTAGGTTAGCTGGTGGTAGATTAAACTCAAGTTGTCTTCAAAATTATGACCAAATGGGAGAAGGTTGGTCAGATTGGTTTGCTATGATGATGCAGATTAAACCAGGTGATGTAGGTGCTACTCCAAAAGGACTTGCAACTTTCGTATTAAGTGAACCAACTACTGGAAGCGGTTTAAGATCATACCCTTATTCAACTGATATGTCGGTAAACCCTTTAACGTACGCAGATTCTAATTCTCCACTACCATCAGATCCTGCTGATACATCTTATAGATATGTAAATGGTGATTTTTGGGCGACAGTTCTTTGGGATTTAAATTGGGCTTATATTCAAAAATATGGATATGATGATAATAAATATACTGGAACAGGTGGTAACAATAAAGTAATGAGATTAGTTCTTGACGGACTTAAATTACAACCATGTAGTCCAACTGTTATTTCGGCTAGAGATGCTTTATTTGCAGCAGATCAAGCTACAACAGGTGGACAAGATTATTGTTTGATTGCAGAAGTTTTCAGAAGAAGAGGTGTTGGTTTAAATGCATCAGCTGGAAGTAATCAAGATTGTGATGATCAAGTTGAAAGCTTTACTGCTTTCGCTCCAGGTCCAAACTGTACATTAAGCGTTGACTATTTTGAAAATAATGAGTTATTCAGAATTTATCCAAATCCAACAAATGGATTACTTAATGTAAGAATCAACAACTACGTTGGAAAAGTAAACATTCAGGTTATTGATATCAATGGTAGAATAGTAAGTGAATATAAAAATGAAGATTTCAATACTGAGAAATCATTAAACTTAAACAACTTACAATCTGGAATGTACATTTTAAAAGTGAATGGTGACAATGTTAACTTCACTCAAAAAATTATTAAAAACTAAATAATAGTTATAAATAAAAAAAAGGCTTTCATTAATTTGAAAGCCTTTTTTATTTATATAAAATTATAAATTATTCCTATTCCCAACATTTGTTTTAATTGAACTTTTGGACCAACAGTTACTTGAACATTATTTATTTCCTCTTTTGCCTTAATGTCATCATCATATATTAAATGTGCTCCAATATTAGCTCTGACATACTTATTTACAACTAAATCAAATTGCATTTGCCAATCCACATCAACATTCCCAAACTTGTTTATATAATCTGAATATAAATTCAATCGGTTTTCAACAACTATATTCTTAAAAACTTCTTTTTTGTAACCGCTTGAAACTAAAAAGCCTAGTTCTGTTCTAGATTTTTTCCCTTGACTAATCAGATTTCCATTTTCATCATAAATAGCTTTGTTTACTCCAAAAGCACCTTGATCGGCCAATTCTTGAGCTAAAACTAAAGTCGTTTTTTGAGTTAATGGGGAAATATATACATTAATCTTTTTTTCTTTATTGGAATACTCAGCTCCAATTCCTAGAAAAATATAAGCAGGCGCAAAAGGTTTTGAAATAGCTTTATCAGTATTAGGATAAGAATATCCATTGGTAAACTGTGTGTTAAAATTTAGTTTAGCTGAATGATACCAATTTGAAATAGTGTCTTGTCTATATCCAAAAGTGGAGTTTAATTGAAAAGCGTCATCCGTTTTTCTAAGTTCAACACCATCTTGTTTATTTACACCATACTTAAATATCATCTCATTAACCCATCTAACATTATCTGTAGTGTATTTTCTAACAAAATTTCCTTTCAATAAACCAGAAACCGAACTATTTCCTCCGGCATTCCAATTCATAAATGCTATTTGACTTATATCTAAACCAACCATATTCTTCTTTTCCCAATGAGAAATAGTATCTGGTAACTTAGTTTGAATTTCCTGAGAAAAAGTGATTTGTGTAAGTAGCAAAAGTAAAACAACAGAAGATTTGAAGAAGAATCTCATGATATAAAAAAGTTAAAGTTGCGCAAAAATCGTAAAATCAAATAGTAGAAAAAAGCTTTTTTAAACTTTTAACGTCAATTTTACAGATTTGTTGCAACTCTTCTACTGTTCCATGTTCGATAAAATCATCAGGAATTCCGAGCGTTTTTATGGTATTTTTATAATTATTTTCAGATGCAAATTCGATAATTCCAGAACCAAATCCACCTTTGATTGCTCCATCTTCAATAGTTATTATGATGTCAAATGAATTGAAAATTTCATGCAACAACTTTTCGTCCAATGGTTTTACAAATCCAAAATCATAGTGAGCAATTTCATTAGCATTTGCAATTTTATCTAAAGCCAAACTTACATTGTTACCGATAAATCCTGTTGATAAAACTGTAATTTTAGTTCCGCTTTTCAGCAAATGTGCCTTCCCAATTTCAATATTCTGAAATCCGTAATTCGTAATTTTTAATTCGTAATTTGAATATTTTCCTCTTCCGCGCGGATATCGAATAGCAATCGGATGATTCAATCCTAATGAAGCAGTATACAATATGTTTCGCAAATCGATTTCATCTTTAGGAGCATAAATTATCATATTTGGAATGCATCGCAAATACGCCAAATCAAAAACTCCGTGATGCGTTGCGCCATCTTCACCAACCAATCCTGCTCTATCCAAACAAAAAATTACAGGTAAATTCTGCAAAGCCACATCATGAATCACTTGGTCATAAGCGCGTTGCAAAAATGTAGAATAGATATTGCAAAAAACTACCATTCCTTGCGTTGCCATTCCTGCTGCTAAAGTTACAGCATGTTGTTCTGCAATTCCAACGTCAAAAGCTCTTTTAGGAAAAGCATTCATCATGAATTTTAACGAACTTCCACTTGGCATTGCAGGTGTAATCCCAATAATTTTTGGATTATTTGTTGCCAATTCGACCAAAGTCAACCCAAAAACATCTTGAAATTTTGGAGGCAAATGTTCTTCCGATTTTGGATGGATTTCACCAGTAGTTTTGTCAAATTTTCCAGGTGCGTGATATTTTACTTGATCTTCTTCCGCTTGCAGTAAACCTTTACCTTTTGTTGTGATTATATGCAGAAATTTTGGACCTTTTACTTTCTTTAGTCTTTCTAATTCGGAAATTAAAACTTCAAAATCATGTCCGTCAATTGGTCCACAATAATCAAAATTCAACGATTTAATCATATTATTCTGCTTCGGATTTTTACCTTCTTTTACAGAAGTTAAGTAGTTTTTCAAAGCGCCAACACTTGGGTCAATTCCGATAGCGTTATCATTCAAAATCACCAATAAATTAGCATCCGTAACTCCAGCATGATTTAATCCTTCAAATGCCATTCCGCTTGCAATTGATGCGTCACCAATAACAGCAATATGATGTTTATCTTCAACTTTCAATTGAGAAGCAATCGCCATTCCTAAAGCGGCAGAAATAGAAGTTGATGAATGTCCAACGCCAAAAGTATCGTAAACACTTTCACTACGTTTAGGAAATCCAGAAATGCCACCAAGTTGCCGATTGGTATGAAAATTTTCTTTTCGTTCAGTTAGGATTTTATGCCCATAAGCTTGATGACCTACATCCCAAACCAATAAATCATTAGGTGTATCAAAAACATAATGCAAAGCAATTGTCAATTCAATCACACCAAGACTTGCGCCAAGATGACCTTCCTTTACTGAAACCACATCAATAATAAAATCACGCAATTCTTTAGCCAATTGAGGCAATTGCGGTGGTTCCAATTTTTTTAAATCGGATGGATTATTGATGTTTTGAAGTAAATTTTCTGACATGTAGCAAATGTACAACATGAAAATGAAAATTTCTATTTTTCAATTTTCTTTATTTTTGTTGAATCAGTTGAAATATATATAGTATCACCTATAAGTGTTTCTTTTTCCTTTGGTGGAAGTATTATTCCCATCGTTCTCTGTGGTTCTTCTTTAATTTGTTTGGTAGAGTCAACCACTGAAACTTCTCCTAATGTTTCATCATTGTGGTTTTTACAACTAAAAAGTGAGCTTCCCATCGCAATAAATAAAGCTAATAAAAATGCTTTTTGAAATGTTTTTTGTTTAATTAATACGGTTATTGGGATTTTAATATCAAACTTACTTATTTGTTCATTCCTAAATCTTCCACAAACTCGTTGATTTTTATTTATTAAAAAATATTCTTGAATTTCTGTTGAAGATTTGTCCGTAAAATCCACCACACTTTTCGTACACACATCACAAAATCTTCCTTTTTCTGTAGGATTCATTAAGTTCCAATTTTCATGACATGGTTTTGGAACTGTAACTTTAAATTTATTTTCCATAATAAAATGTTGACTATACAATTATAACGAAAAATTGCATCAAAATTGTATTTTTGTTCTATGGAAAACATTTTCACCGACGAATACTTCATGAAAAAAGCTTTGCAAGAAGCCGAAACTGCTTTTGAAAAAGGTGAAATTCCTGTTGGCGCCATCATTGTAATTGACAATAAAGTCATTGCAAGAAGTCATAATCTTACGGAATTATTAAACGATGTAACAGCACACGCCGAAATGCAATCGATAACTGCCGCTGCCAATTTCCTTGGAGGAAAATACTTGAAAGATTGCACTTTATATGTTACGCTTGAACCATGTCAAATGTGCGCTGGTGCTTTGTATTGGAGTCAGATTTCCAAAATTGTTTTTGGTGCTCGAGACGAACAACGCGGATTTCAAACTTTAGGAACCAAATTACATCCAAAAACTCAAGTAAATCAAGGCATTTTAGCTCAAGAATGTGGCGACTTAATGAAACGTTTTTTTGCTGAAAAACGAAAGTAGATAAATTCCTTTTTTTACAAGAAAAATAGTCCAAAAATTTATTTTACATTTACTACAATATTTAAAATTTATTTCTGTTATAGCATTAATTGAAAGTGTTAAAAATCATATTTTCAAGTCAAAAAGTTCTAACCAATAATTCCAAAAAACACATGAAAACCAGCAAGTTAATCGGTTTGTTTCTTGCAATCTTTGTATTGCATTCTTGTTCTAAAAAATCGGCTGCCGATTTTGATTCCGACTTCACTTTATACAAGGATTATATATCGAGTTTTTCTTCTGGTTTTGTATCGGTCAGTTCCGATATTCGTGTGCAATTGGCTTTCAATAAAAATGATTGGAAACCCAACCAAGAATTAGACGAAGATTTGTTCGACATTTCTCCAAGTGTTTCTGGAAAAGTAGTGGCACTTTCTAATAATACCATTGCTTTTATTCCAAAAGACAAATTGGAACAAAATACGTTATATCAAATTACACTTCACCTTTCACAAATCAATGATAAGACACCAAAAGAATTGGAGAATTTTAATTTTTCCATAAAAACCATCAAGCAAGATTTCATTGTCAATACTTTAGACTTACAATCCTATGATAGAGACACTTATTATTTAAACGGAACTATTAAAACCGCTGATAATTTATCTTTTGAAGATGCTCAAAAATTGTTGAAATCAACTCAAAATGGTGATGATTTAAAAATAATTTTTGATAAAGCAACAAGTACTTCAACGGAATTCAAATTCACTATTGATAAAATAAAACGCTTCGATGATGACAGCGAAATCACCATTGCTTGGGATGGCGATGATGCAGATATTGAGCAAGAAGGTGAAGTAAAATATCCAATTCCAGGCAAAAATCAATTCAAAGTTTTAGATATTAAAATTGGTGACGAAAACAACCAATCTTTATTGATAAACTTCTCCGATCCATTAAAAAGAGATCAAGATTTTAAAGGATTAATCGCAATTGAAAATACTAACAATTTGAAATTTGCCACAATGGGCAACGTTTTGAAAGTGTTTTTCAGTAATGAGGCCAAAAATTCTGAAGTAGATAAAGGAAATTCAACTGAAACTATCACCGAAAGTGTAACTGCTATTGTTGATTCGGTAGCCGTTGCTGTTGACACTGCTGCTGTTGCGGTTGATTCGGCTGTAGCTTATGTTGCACCAGTAGTTGAAGCTGTTGAAGAAGAATCTAATATTCAATCTTTTGCCGGAACAAAACTAGTCGAAGTTTTTCAAGGAATTGAAAGCGAATACGGCTACAAAATGAAGCAAAATTATTCTGAAAAACTACAATTTGAACAAATAAAACCAGCCGTACGATTAGTTAAAAGCGGTACAATTTTACCAAGTTCTAATAATTTAAAAATTAATTTTCAAGCTGCCAATTTGAATGCTGTTGATGTAAAAGTGTACAAAATTTACAAAAACAACATCATGCAATTCTTGCAAAATAATGAACTTAACGGAACTCGAAATCTAAAACAAGTTGGACAATCAGTCGCCAAAAAAACCATCGAATTAAAACAAAATAACCTGCTCGATTATACCAAATGGAATACCTATGCTTTAGATATTTCTAAAATTGTAACTCCAGAACCAGGTGCGATTTATCGTGTTGAATTTTCATTTAAGAAAAATTATTCACTTTACAAATGTGGAAATGAAACGCCAAATAACGAAGAAGAAAATCAAGATTCTGAAGAAGAAAACGAAGACGACGTCAATTATAGCGGCAACAATTACGATTATTATTACTATGATGAAGATTATGATTACAGAGAAAGTCTTGATCCTTGCACCGACTATTATTATTACAACAACACAACCATTGGAACCAATATTTTAGCAACCGATTTAGGTGTAATTGCGAAACGTGGAACAGATAAATCAGTGACAATTGCAGTTAGTGATATCGTTTCTACTGATCCTGTTTCGGGTGCAACTGTAACTTTATACAATTACCAACAACAAAAAATTGCCGATTCAAGTACTGATGGCGATGGAATGGCATCGTTCCAATTAGAAAAAATTGCCTATTTCGCAATTGTTACCAAAGGCGACCAAAGCACTTACGTGAAATTGGACGACGAATTGTCTTTATCTGTAAGTGATTTTGATGTTTCAGGCGAGACTTTGCAAAAAGGTTTAAAAGGATATTTATATGGAGAAAGAGGCGTTTGGCGTCCAGGTGATACATTGTATTTGTCGTTTATTTTAAATGATAACGCCAATAAATTACCAGAAAATCATCCGATAAAAATTAGAGTAAACGATCCAAGTGGAAAAACCGTGTATCAATCGGTTCAAAAAGGAACGGCTTTCAGTCATTATAAATTCATAGTTCCAACGCAATCCAGTGCTCCAACAGGAAATTGGGAAGCCGTTGTAAGTGTTGGTGGTGCTCGTTTTTACAAAAGTTTGAAAATTGAAACCATCAAACCTAATCGTTTAAAAATCAAAAATAGTTTCAACGATGCAGTTCTTTCTACAAGCAAAAACAATGTCAATAATATTCAAGTTTTATGGCTTCACGGTGCTGTAGCAAAAGATTTAAAAACGGAAGTTCAAGCCAAATTCTCACAACAAGTTACAACGTTTAAAGGATTTGACAAATACGTTTTTGACGATCCAACAAGAAGTTTTTCAACTGAAGAAATCAATATTTTTTCAGGAAAAGTTGATGGAAATGGTCGTGCATCTATTCCAATAAAACCAACATTGCAAGGTCAAGCGCCAGGAATGTTGAAAGCTGCATTCATAACTAAAGTATACGAACAAGGTGGCGATGTTTCAACTGATGTGGCTTCGACTACGTATTCTCCATACCAAACCTATATTGGTGTAAAAGCTCCTGAACCAAACAAATTTGGCTTATTAGAAACAGGAAAAGCCAACCGATTTGATATTGTAGCAGTTTCGGAAAACGGAAAACCAAAATCAGTTCAGAATTTGGATGTTCGTATTTACAAATTAGAATCGCGTTGGTGGTGGGATGCTTCTAACGATAATTTGTCGAATTATAGTTCGTCTACTTCAACAATTGCTTACAAAAACTTTAGAGTTTCAACTGATTATTCAGGAAAAGCAAGTATTTCATTTGTGGTTCCAGAAAACGATTGGGGTAATTATTTAGTTCGTGTTTCCGATCCAAATGATGGTCACGCCACAGGAACAAGAGTTTATATTGACTCTCCATATTGGTCAGCTCGTTCTAAAAACGAAGATGGAAAAGCCGCGACAATGTTACGTTTTTCAACCGATAAAGAGAAATATGCTGTTGGTGAAACTGCTAAAATATTCTTCCCATCAAGTGAAGGCGGAAGAGCATTAATTTCTGTAGAAAACGGAACTAAAGTGGTGAAAACGCTTTGGGCAAAAACCAAAAAAGGTGAAACCACTGTCGAATTACCAATTACTGGTGAAATGGCGCCAAATGTTTACATCAATGTAACGCTTTTGCAACCACATGCATCAACTAAAAACGATTCGCCTATAAGAATGTACGGAATTGTTCCAATTGAAGTTGTCGATAAAAACACGGTTTTGGAACCTCAAATTTCAATGCCAGATGTACTTCGTCCTGAGCAAACAGTGAATGTAAAAGTATCTGAAAAACAAGGAAAATCAATGACTTATACCATTGCTGTTGTTGATGAAGGTTTGTTGGATTTAACTCGTTTCAAAACTCCAAATGCTTGGGATAATTTCTACACTCGTGAAGCATTAGGCGTTAGAACTTGGGATATTTATGACGATGTAATTGGTGCTTATGGCGGAAAAGTAAATCAGGTTTTCGCCATTGGTGGTGATGCCGATTTAGGTGGCGGAAAAGCTAAAAAAGCGAATCGTTTCAAACCGGTTGTGATGTATTTCGGTCCATTTGAATTAGGAAAAGGTGATTCTAAAACGCATCAAATTAAACTTCCAAAATACATTGGTTCGGTTCGTACGATGGTTGTGGCTGCCAATAAAGAAAATAGTGCATACGGAATGGCTGAAAAAGCTACACAAGTAAAAAGTCCGTTGATGGTTTTGGCTTCGTTGCCACGAAAAATTTCTCCTTCAGAAAATGTTACGATTCCTGTGACACTTTTTGCAACAGAGAAAAATATCAAAAATGTAACACTTCAAATTAAAACAAATAATGCTGTTAGAGTTCTTGGAAAAGCAAGTCAAATTGTAAAATTCACAGAGCCAGACGAAAAAATGGCGTATTTCAATTTAAGTGTTGGAAATATTACAGGAATTGGAAAAGTGCAAATCATCGCCACATCAGGAAAAGAGAAATCTACTTATGATGTTGAAATTGATGTGATGAATCCAAATCCAATAACCACAACATACACTGATATTATTATTGAACCAAATAGTTCTAAAAAAATATCTTGGGATTTATTTGGAGTAACCGGAAGCAATAAATCTAAAATGGAAGTTTCATCGGTTCCAACGGTTGATTTCAGCCGAAGATTGGATTATTTGATTCAATATCCACATGGTTGTGTGGAACAAACTACATCGTCTGTTTTTCCACAATTGTATTTGAATGATGTGATGGATTTAGACGCGACTTACAAACAACGAATTCAGAAAAATGTAACTGCAGGAATTCAAAAATTAGGAAATTTCCAAGTGGCAAATGGCGGATTTGCTTATTGGCCAGGAAATGCCGAAGCAGACGATTGGGGAACTTCTTACGCAGGACATTTCTTAATTGAAGCAGAGAAAAAAGGCTATGTTTTACCAATTTCTTTCAAAAATAAATGGATTTCTTACCAGAAAAAAATGGCAAAACAATGGCGTTTTGAAAAACAATATGGTAACGATTTTGCACAAGCGTATCGTCTTTACACCTTAGCTATTGCAGGTTCGGCCGATTTAGCTTCGATGAACAGACTTCGTGAAACGGTTGGAATTTCTAACGAAAGTAAATTGCGTTTGGCTGCAACCTATGCTATTATCAAACAAAACTCGGCAGGTTTAGCCTTGTTGAGCAAATCAATGATTGACGAACAAAACGAAGACGGTTACTACTATTATTATGGTTCAAACGAAAGAAATCGTGCGATGGCTTTAGAAACTTTAGTGTTGTTAGGTCAAAAACAAAAAGCTTTTGCAATGGCAACCAAATTGGCTAAAAATCTTTCAAGTAATGAATGGATGAGCACACAAACAACAGCTTACGGATTATACGCAATGTCAAAATTTGCACAAAGTAATGGTAGTAAAGGCGTTTCTGTTCAATATACTAATGGTGGAAAATCGGTTGTAATTAACACCAATAAAACGGTAGCTCAACGAAATTTATCTTTAGTTTCAGGTACTAACTCTGTTACTATTAAGAACAACAAGAATAATACGATATTCGTTCGTGTCTTGAACAGCGGAATTCTTCCTGTTGGAAAAGAAAATGTAGTTCAAAACAACTTATCAGCAAATGTAGTTTTCAAAGACCGAAAAGGAAAAGCAATCTCAGTAACCAAAATAGCTCAAGGAACTGAATTCATTGCAGAGGTTACGCTAACCAATCGTAAAAATGAACGAGTAGATAACATTGCGCTTTCGCAAATTCTACCTTCTGGATTCGAAATTGTAAATACAAGATACACTGAATTTGGTGAATCAACATCCAATGTTGCTGATTATATAGACATTCGCGATGATAGAGCTAATTATTATTTCGGTCTTCGTGGTGGCGAAACAAGAACGTTCAAAATCTTATTAAATGCTTCGTATTTAGGTAAATATTATTTACCAGGATTACAATGTGAAGCGATGTATGACAATGAATTCTTGGCTCGAACTAAAGGTCAATGGGTTGAAGTGGTGAAGTAAAACTAACCACTAAGCACACAAAGTAGGCACAAAGAACACAAGGAAAATATCTTAGTGAACTTGGTGCCTACTTTGTGAACCTAGTGTTAATATAAGACTAACCATAAAGAGAACAAGAAAAAAATCTTAGCGAACTTTGTGCCCACTTTGTGCCCTTTGTGGTTAAAATAATTACAATGAAACAAAAACTCCAAGCGTTTCTTCAACGCATTTTAAAATATATAAAAGCAAACAAAAAGAAATCTGCAATTGCATTTATTCTTCTTGTGGTTTACTATTTTTCATTGCCAAGAACACTTTTTGAAGAACCTTATTCCACTGTAATTGAAAGTAACGATGGCGAATTATTAGCAGCCAAAATTGCTCGCGATGGACAATGGCGTTTTCCTGCCAAGGATAGTATTCCAGATAAATTTAAAAAATGTATTGTCTATTTTGAAGACGAACATTTCAATTACCATTGGGGTTTTAATCCTGTTGCAATGGTTAAAGCTATTCAACAAAATCGAAGCGCAGGAAAAGTAGTTCGTGGTGGAAGTACTTTAACACAACAAGTGATTCGTTTGTCTCGCAAAAATAAAAAACGTACCTATTTTGAAAAAGTAATCGAAATTATTCTTGCAACCCGATTGGAATTCCGTCATTCTAAAGAAAAAATTTTAGAATTATACGCGGCACACGCACCTTATGGCGGAAATGTTGTTGGACTCGAAATGGCTTCTTGGCGATATTTTGGTGTTCAATCGCATCAATTGTCTTGGGCAGAAACGGCTACTTTAGCGGTTTTACCAAATGCTCCAAGTTTAATTTATCCAGGTAAGAACCAACAGAAATTACTAAAAAAACGTAATACACTTTTACTAAAATTATACAACGAAAAAGTTATTGATAAAATGACTTATCAATTATCAATTGAAGAACCGTTGCCACAAAAACCTTATAATGTTCCGCAAATTGCACCTCATTTATTGCAGCGAGTTGCAAAATCTGACGAAGGAAAACGTATCAAAACCACCGTTGATATTTCGCTACAAAATCGTGTGAATCAAATCGCTGCTTATTATTACAATCAATACAAACAAAACGAAGTGCACAACTTGGCGATTATGGTTATTGACATTCAAAATCGAAACGTAATTAGTTATGTTGGAAATGCTCCAACAGATAAAGATCACGACAAAGATGTTGATGTTATTTCGGCACCGCGAAGCACAGGAAGTATTTTAAAACCCTTGCTTTATGCATCGATGTTAGATTCGGGCGAACTTCTTCCAAATACGTTGGTTGCTGATATTCCTACTCAAATTTCGGGTTATGCACCACAGAATTTTAATCTGACTTTTGATGGTGCAGTTCCGGCACAACGAGCTTTGTCGCGTTCGTTGAATATTCCAGCCGTTTTGATGTTGCAAGAACACGGCGTGAATAATTTTTATGAATTACTTCAAAAATTCCAACTAAAAAACATCAATAAAAGACCTGATCATTATGGATTATCTTTAATTCTTGGTGGTGCCGAAAGTAATCTTTGGGATTTGTGTAAAACGTATGCCAATCTTTCTTCAACAGTAAATTATTTCAATAAAACAAAAGGAAAATACCGAAATAAAGAATTTTCAGAGTTGAATTACGTTAACGGATTTGAACAAGATTATGGTGATGAAACCAATCAAAAACCCATACTTGGTGCTGGTTCCATTTATTTGACTTACAACGCTATGAAAGAAGTTAATCGTCCAGAAGGCGATGAAGCTTGGCGTTTTTACGATTCATCCTTAGACATTGCTTGGAAAACTGGAACAAGTTTCGGAAATCGTGATGCTTGGGCAATTGGAACCAATTCGAGATACGTCGTTGGCGTTTGGGTTGGAAATGCTTCAGGTGAAGGACGACCACAATTGACAGGAGTTGACAGTGCAGCACCAATATTATTTGATGTTTTTAATTTATTACCACGAAAAGCGTTTTTCAGTCCGCCATTGAATGATTTAGAATATGCTGATGTTTGCACTAAAAGTGGTCATTTAGCACAAGATGATTGCCCGAAAACCAATCAGTTGATTCCTAAAAATGGCAAAAAAACCAGTATTTGTACGTATCATAAATTAGTTCATTTGGATGCTTCACAGCAATATCGAGTAAACAGCAGTTGCGAAAATGTAGATAATATTGTCACTAAAAAATGGTTTGTTTTGCCGCCAGTTATGGAATGGTATTACAAAAGTCAGCATATAGATTACATGCCTTTGCCGCCATTTCGAGACGATTGTCAGCAAACGCAACAAGCGTCGATGGATTTTATTTATCCTAAAACGAATAGCAAAATATACCTTACCAAAAACTTTCAAAGTAAGGTACAACCTGTAATTCTAAAAGTGGCTCATTCCAACAAAGAAGCCAAACTTTTTTGGTATGTTGACAACGTTTACAAAGGCGAAACCCAAACGTTTCACGAAATGCAAATTGAAGCCAACACCGGTTTTCATTACATCACAGTTGTAGATGAATTTGGAAATGAGATTAATAGAAAAGTGGAGTTTGTAAGAGATTAAATCCTTGTTTTAGAAATAGCCCTAGCCCAGATAGTAGTGGAAATCCTTTTACTTTGTTGCCTGAGGCTCTCGAAGGCAACAAAGTAAAAGATTGCAACGGATAGCTGGAATTAGCTTCAAAAAAAACATAAAAAAACCGCCAATCTTACGAAAGGCGGTTTTTCTTATTTAATTTCTTTTCCTTGATTATCAAAAAAATGATATTCTAGGTACGTGTAAGCGTCACGAGGTATGATTTTCACCCATTTTTTATGTTCAAAGAACCACTTTGAACGTATTGATGGAAAACCTTTTTTAAGGTATGCTGCCACGAAAGGATGAACATTAAGTTTTACTTTCTTGTGGTCTTTCATAATTTTTTCAAGTGAAAAAGTAATCTTGTCTATAATTTGGATTGGCGCATCGACATCGCTACTCAGATTATTAGGATTTTCTTCCCTTGTTTCAATATTTACTTCTGGTCTTACTCTTTGTCTAGTAATTTGAACTAATCCAAATTTACTTGGTGGTAAGATCTTGTGTTTGGCTTTGTCATCTTCCATTTCTTCTTTCAAGAAATTGTATAGAACTTGACGATTTTCAGGATTTTGCATATCGATAAAATCGACTACAATAATTCCGCCCATGTCGCGAAGTCTCAACTGACGTGCAATTTCTGCTGCGGCAATCATATTTACTTCTAGAGCAGTATCTTCCTGATTGGTTGCCTTGTTAGAACGGTTTCCGCTGTTTACGTCGATAACGTGCAAAGCTTCTGTGTGTTCTATAATCAAATAAGCTCCTTTACTCATGGAAACTGTTCGTCCGAATGAGGTTTTTATTTGACGTTCTATATGATATTTCTCAAAAATAGGAAGGTCTTTATTTTGATAAAGCTTCACCATGTTTTGTTTTGAAGGTGCTATTTCGGCTATATAGTCCTTCGTTTCTTGGTACAACTCTTCATCATCTACTTGAATACCTGTGAAAGTATCGTTGAAAATATCTCTAAGCATTGAAGAAACTTTGTTAAGTTCTCCTAACACTTTGGAAGGATGATGAGCAGTTGGTAATTTCTTACACATTGCAAGCCACCTATCGTTTAGGTTTTGCAAATCTTTTTCTAGTTCGGCTGTTTTTTTGCCTTCTGCTACTGTTCTCACAATAACACCAAAACC
>JAAFHW010000039.1:21094-22379 GCA_013298525.1 Flavobacteriia bacterium | reverse complement strand
TTACGAATTTAATGGAACAAATCAAACAATTTCAACCAGGATTTACCTTGGCTGAAACGGCTGAAACTATTGATAAATTAGAAGACGGAACGTTTATTGTTACTACTAATAAAGGAACAAAACATCACGCCAAAGCGGTTGCTATTGCTGGAGGTTTAGGAACATTCGAACCAAGAAAACCACAATTAGAGAACATTGCTTTCTACGAAGAAAAAGGTGTTGAATATTTTGTAAAAGATCCAGAGTTATTCCGTGATAAACGAATTGTAATTGCAGGTGGTGGAGATTCTGCTTTAGATTGGAGTATTTTCCTTTCCAATGTGGCTTCGGAAGTGACTTTGGTACATAGAAGAAACGAATTCCGTGGTGCTTTAGATTCAGTTGAAAAAGTACAAGAATTAAAAAAACTTGGAAAAATCAACTTGATTACACCAGCAGAAGTTGTTGCCATTAACGGAAAAGACCATGTTGAAAGTATTGTTTTAGAAAACGAAGGCGTTAAACAAGTTTTTGAAACGGATTATTTTATTCCGCTTTTCGGATTGACTCCAAAATTAGGAGCGATTGCCAATTGGGGATTAGAAATTGAGAAAAATGCCATCAAAGTAAACAACGCTTTAGATTACCAAACCAATATCGACGGAATTTACGCCATTGGTGATGTAAATATTTATCCTGGAAAATTGAAATTGATTTTGTGTGGTTTCCACGAAGCAACATTAATGTGTCAAAGTGTTTACCAAAGAATTAATCCAGGAAAACGATATGTTTTAAAATACACTACGGTTTCAGGAGTAGACGGTTTTGATGGAACTAGAAAAGAAGCTGAAAAAGCAGTTGTAAAATCGATTGACTAATGCCAAAAGACGTAACAGTATACATAACCGATAGAAACGGAGAACGACACGAAGTTCAAGCTCCAACCGACATGAACATGAACATCATGGAACTAATTCGCGCCTATGAATTAGCCGAAGAAGGAACTGTTGGTGTTTGCGGCGGTATGGCAATGTGTGCCTCTTGTCAATGCTACGTTTTAAATGATGTTATTTCATTAGAAAGAAATCCCGACGAAGAAGCCATGCTTTGGGAAGCTTATCATGTCAAAGAAAACTCAAGATTGGGTTGCCAAATTCCAATTACAGAAGAAATCGACGGATTAGAACTCGAAATAGCACCAGAACAATAACAATAAGCGAAAAGAAATTTTCGCTTTTTTTTACAACCCCAAAACCACTTTCGCTTTAGGAAAAATTCTTTCCACAAATTTAGAATAGGCAAGTTT
>JAAFHW010000039.1:0-21084 GCA_013298525.1 Flavobacteriia bacterium | reverse complement strand
GAAGGATGCAAACCATCACTGGTTACCAAATTAGGTTGTGTTAATCCTTGTCTAGTAATGTCAGTAATGTTCACAAAAGTGATATTATTTTGAATGCAAT
This sequence comes from Flavobacteriia bacterium, assembly GCA_013298525.1. GTDB lineage: Bacteria > Bacteroidota > Bacteroidia > Flavobacteriales > Flavobacteriaceae > Flavobacterium. Next base: position 20,984 of record JAAFHW010000039.1, on the reverse strand, counting down.
AATTTTCTGCAAAAGCGTTGTAGGCATCTATTTGCATTGAAATAGTTGTGTTTCCATTTCCAAAAGGTGTGTAAGCATAGTCTGGTATTGAAACTACAATTACATTTACTTTTATTCCTTTTGCCTTATCAATGGCAATGTTTACCAATTCTGGAAATTCTTGTTCATATAGACTGAAAGGTCTGTTTTGATATTGATTGTTGACACCTATTAATAAAGTTACCAAATCATAATCATTTGTTGGATTTTGTGAAGCAATTGCCGATTTTAAATTGGTAGTTGTCCATCCTGTTTGTGCAATAACATTGGTTACGAAAACATCTTTAGAGGTAAGATAGTTTTTAAGTTCGTTTTGCAATTGAATTGGGAAACGACAAGTCTCACATACACTTTGTCCTATGGTGTAACTATCTCCAAGAGCTAAATATTTAATTGTTTTTCCACTCGATGATGTTTGCACATTATCATTCACTGAACAGCTTACAAGCAAAGTGAATAATAATAAAGAACCTATTTTTAGTAAATGTTTCATAATGATTTATACGAAATTAAATCTACTGGAGTTTCAATATATTCTTTTACAATTTGTAAAACACCATCATCATTTGTATCAATTAACCATTTCACTAAAGAAATTTTTCCGTTTTCAATTTCAATTCCTGTGATATTTCTTGGATGAACACAGCTTCCGTCATTGAAAAAGTTTAATAAATTTTCATGTGGTTTCGGAAAATGTGGTCGATGTGTATGACCAACAATTGTGATAATATTTCCGTTATCGGCAATCCATTTTTTTATTCTTCTTTCAACTTTTATTAATTCAAGATAATTTTTTGCAGGACTTGTCGGGTCTTTAATTCCCCAAACTTGAAGAGGTTTCCATAAAATTCTAACAAAAAAACGATTGAATTTCCAACCAACATAATTGAAAAAATCGGCTTGATGACCATGCGTTAAAAATAATTCTTGACCTGTTTCGCTATTTTCTAAAACAATTCCTTCGTGAAATTTTAAATCAGGCATTAAAGGCAATTTTTTACCTTCGGTTGTATCAAAATATTCGGCAAAATTCTTTTTTACAATAGAAGGATTTCTGTAAACCATGTCATGATTTCCATAAATCATGTGAAGTTTTTTTTGCAAATAGAATTTCTTTAGTAATAAAAAAACATTTTTGTTGGCTTCCAAAATATCTTTGAAAAATAAATTTTCCCATAGTTCATCACCATCACCAAGTTCTACATATTGAAACCCGTTTTTGTAATATTGGTTTAAAGCGTGAACATAAATATTGCGATTATTGGCAAAATCATCAGCAAAACTTCCATCGCCACGATGACAATCACTAAACAGAATAAATTTATCTTGATTGGTAAATTGAATTCGTTTGGCTTCTTTGTAGGCGCGTGTTAATCTTGTTTGAGATGACATAAGGTAAAATTTACTTGATAAAGATATAAATTTTATACCATTTCAAGTCTCATTTCCATTTGCTCTTCAATAGCATTCCAAAGTCCAATACGTTTTTCTAGTGCTCGAACAGAAACTTCTTCAACTTCTTTCCATTTTTGTTCAGAATCACCGCAAAGTTCTGTAACCATTTGCATTGCCATTGGTCCATGTTCGTCAGCATCCAATTCAATATGACGTTCGAAATAGTAAATTAATTTTGATAAATCGGTTTCAGGAAAATTGCTCTGAAAGTTTTTCAAGATTTCAGTAAACATATTCGGAATTAAATCTTCTCTCCCAAAAGTAAATGCTGCGGCAATTTTGTGTGGTTTTCCTTCTTCAATAACTCTAAAAGTGAAATCTAAAAAGTCTTTAACGTTTGGATGTAAATCACTTTGTTTGATGGATACAAAAATGTTTTGAGTAGCTTTTACGTTAATTAAAAATTCATGAATTTGAGTGGTGTTTGCACTACATTGTTCCATTGCATCAATGTACATTTCAAAGTGACTTTGACGAAATCCATCTAAAGTTAAATCGGTTTCTTCAGCTACTACAATTTCGTTTATTAAAAAACGTATTTTGGGATTTCCTATTGGTAACCAAGGTGTTGAGGTGCAAGTTAGTTTATTCTGTAGTGCTTTTAATAAAGACATAAAATCCCAAACAGCAAATACATGGTTTTCTAAGAAAGTATGCAAATCATCAATGGTTTTTACTTTTTCGTATAACGAATGTTGTAATAATTGATTTTTTTGAGATTGAATACTTGTATTTATATTTTCAATATTCATGGCAGTTTTTTTAATTATATACGAATTTAATGTACTTATTGGATGTAATAAATTCTACACAAAAGTAAAAAAGCTCCTCGAATGTGAGAAGCTTTTTATATCAATTTTATTTATTGTTTAATCTGTTATTTAAACGCTGGAATTCCAGTAATATCAGCACCAGTAATTAACAAGTGAATATCGTGTGTTCCTTCATAAGTAATTACAGATTCTAAATTCATACTATGACGCATGATAGAATATTCTCCTGTAATTCCCATTCCGCCAAGAATTTGACGCGCCTCACGAGCTATATGAATTGCCATATCAACATTGTTTCTTTTTGCCATCGAAATTTGTGCTGTTGTAGCTTTTCCTTCATTACGCAAAACTCCTAATCTCCAAGTAAGTAATTGTGCTTTAGTGATTTCAGTAATCATTTCTGCTAATTTCTTTTGTTGTAATTGAGTTCCAGCGATTGGTTTGTCAAATTGAATTCTTTCTTTTGCATAACGCAAAGCAGTATCGTAACAATCCATCGCAGCACCAATTGCACCCCAAGCTATTCCGTATCTAGCAGAATCCAAACACATCATCGGAGCTCCAAGACCAGACTTTCCTGGCAATAAATTTTCTTTTGGAACTTTTACGTTATCAAAAATTAATTCTCCAGTTGCAGAAGCACGAAGTGACCATTTGTTATGAGTTTCTGGAGTTGTAAAACCTTCCATTCCACGTTCAACGATTAAACCGTGAATTCTTCCTGATTCGTCTTTTGCCCAAACCACAGCAACATCTGCGAATGGCGCATTCGAAATCCACATTTTGGCACCATTCAATAAATAATGGTCACCCATATCTTTAAAATTCGTAGTCATTCCACTTGGATTTGAACCATGATCGGGTTCAGTTAATCCAAAACAACCCATGAATTCTCCTGTTGCTAATTTTGGCAAATATTTCATTCTTTGCTCTTCGGTTCCGAATTTCCATATTGGATACATCACTAATGAAGATTGAACTGATGAAGTAGAACGAACACCAGAATCACCTCTTTCTATTTCTTGCATGATTAATCCATAAGAAATTTGGTCTAATCCTGCACCGCCATATTCTTCTGGAATATAAGGACCAAAACCACCAATTTCTCCCAAACCTTTGATGATTTGTTTAGGAAATTCAGCACGTTGTGCATAATCTTCAATTATTGGAGATACTTCTCTTTTTACCCATGCACGGGCAGAATCTCTAACTAATTTATGTTCTTCTGTTAGCAAATCGTCTAACAAGTAATAATCTGGAGCTTGAAATAAATCTGGTTTCATTTGATTGAAATTTTAATGATGGCAAAATTACATAAACTAATTTATTATATCATTCAACGAATGTTATAAATTTTCAGAATTTGTTAATTTTTTTACGAAAAAAAGAAAGAATATTATTAAAAGTGAAATTACATCTTCAAGTAGAAATCTTTTGTAAGATTAATGTAATCGTCAGTGTATTCATGACGACTGATTTCAATAACCAATTCGTCTGTTGTTAATACAGAAAGTTCGTAACGTTTAAATGCAAGTAAACTTCTAACAATAGGTGTAGTATGTGAGCCTTTTACACGAGTAACTTTCACAGGAAAAAGTTCTACTTCGGCACATAAATCTATAAATCGTTCTTCTTCTTTATAAGGAATAATTACAGCAAAAATTCCGTTTTCTGATAAGAGTAAATCGGCAGCCTCAATCAAATCTTCAAAAGGTAAAGCATCTTGAAATCTTGCCAAATCACGTTGAGAACTGTCAGTTTTATAATCTTCTGAATAAAATGGAGGATTTGAAATTATGATATCATATTCATCTTCGGGTTCATCAACAAATTCATCCAAACCTGCGTGAAAACAAAATAATCTATCAGACCAAGGAGAATTTTCGAAGTTTTCCACACATTGTTCGTAGGCTTCCTCATCAATTTCTAAAGAATCAATTTGTTCAGCATTACTCCTTTGTGCCAACATTAAAGAAAGAATTCCAGTTCCAGCTCCAATATCCAAAACCGAAAAAGGGTTGTTATCAATCGGACACCAAGCGCCAAGTAAAACGCCATCTGTGCCAATTTTCATAGCACATCGGTCTTGTTGAACGGTAAATTGTTTAAATGAAAACATAGTTATAAAATTCCAATATTTTAAATTCCAAATTCCAATTTGAACTCAGGTTAAATTTAGGATGTTTTAGATATTATAGTAGAAAGTATTTTTCTCAATTCTTCGGCTTCAATAAACAATAAGTTTGATTCTTCTTTTAAATTAGAATTTAAGTCTTCTAATAAGCGTATCCAATATTTAGATTCTTTTGCTTCTTTTCTAGCAATCTTTAATCTAAAAGACAAATCTTTATCGCCTAGTTTTTCATTAGCTTCAATATAATTAGCGCCAACAGATCCCGAAGATCTAACTAATTGCTTTCCGTCTTCAATATTTGAAATAGTTTTTGGTAGTTTTTGAATATATAGTCTACAATCTCTAGCAAATAAATAAGTTCTTTCTTCTAAATCAAATGGTTTACTCATGAAATTTGAAATTTTAAAAATAGAATTTCTAAGAAGTTTGGAATTTGGAATTTAAAATATTGGAATTTCCTAAAGATACATTTCTACCAATCCTTCTGGTAAATCCATAATTACTTTCTTGTTCTCTCTATCGATTTTAACCAAAAATTGGTCAATCATAGGGACAAGTATTTCAACATTGCCATTGATTACTTCAAAAAGTGGTTGAGCTGAGGTATCGTTTATTGAAACAATTTTTCCAAAAACTCCTAAACGTTGGTCTTCAATTTCAAAACCAATAACTTCATGAAAGTAGAATTTGTTGCCTTCAAGTTTTGGCAACATATTTAAAGGAAGGTAAATTTCGCAACCCATAATAGAATCAGCTTCAGCTTCATCATCGACATCTTCAAATTTCACTCGAAGAAAATCGCCTTTGTGTAGGTTACAATTTTCAATAAAAAATGGAACCAGATTTTTGTTGTATTCAACAAAAACTGATTCCATATCTTCATATAACTCTGGTTCGTCAGTATCTAAATAGATAAGGACTTCACCTTTAAAACTAAATTTTTTAGCGATTTTGCCTAAGTAGAAACAATCTTCTTTACGCATTATCGCAACAAATTAAGCTTCAGTTTCTTCGCTAGCTTCTTCAGCAGCTGGAGCTTCTTCTACTGCAGGAGTTTCCTCAACAGCAACTTCAGCAACAACCTCTTCGGCAACTTCAGCAACTTCTTCTTCTACAACTTCTGGAGCTTCAGCAGCTTTCAATGCTTCAGCAACAGCGTTTGCACGTTTTTCGTTTGCAGCAACTTCAGCTTTTAATGCTTTAGCTTTAGCTTCAGCTTGTTTTTTAGACAATCCGTCTTTTTTAGCGTCAACTTTTCCAGCTTTTTCATCAATCCAAGCAGCTAATTTTGCATCAGCTTGTTCTTGAGTTAAAGCACCTTTACGAACTCCTCCATCAAGGTGGTGTTTCAATAAAGCACCTTTGTAAGAAAGAATTGCTCTAGCAGTATCTGTTGGTTGAGCTCCATTGTGTAACCATTGTACCGCTTGATCAAGGTTTAAATCAATAGTTGCAGGATTTGTGTTTGGATTGTAAGTCCCTAATTTTTCAAGGAATCTACCATCTCTTTTTGCGCGAGCATCAGCCGCTACGATCCAGTAAAATGGTTTTTGTTTTTTACCGTGTCTTTGTAATCTAATTTTTACTGACATAATCTTTTTGATTAAATTTTGAGGTACTCGACCTCGATTAATTAAGGGTGCAAAGATATAAAACTTTTTCATTCAAACTAATACAATTAAAAAAAATACTTTTTCATCGATTTTTAGTTAAAAAAAATAGCTTAATTCGTGAAAAAAACTATTTTTGTGGTTGTAATACATATTCAAAATGAAAAAATTAGTTACCTTATTAGTAGTTACACTTGCTTTGGCATCATGTAGTGAAGAAGTTAAATTTAGTAATCCTGCATTTCAGGCTTATAGAGATGATGTTTTTTTTAATGGTATTGATGTAAAAGCATATAGGTCATCTAATGGAGCTTTAACTTTGGTAGCTCTTGCTCAGGATGAAGAAGTAGCAATTGATATTGCTAGTGGAGCTAAAGGAACGTATTATTTAGGCACAACAAATCTAAATACCATGGCATCTTATTCTTCATCATTTGATGATGTTAATTTGAATTATGAAACTAAAATCATAAATGGACCTGTTGCTAGAATGAATTCGCAAATGTTCGCTGGAGGTTCTGGATATACGCCTGATTGTGTTTTGTTAGATGGAGGCTATGCATGTAATAGTTCTCATGCAACTACAGGTGGTTCTGGTTCTGGATTAACATTAAGTGTAATAACAAATACTAGTGGTGTTGTAACATCCGTTAAAGTTGCTTCTCCAGGAAATGGCTACAAAGCAGGAGATTTAATAACAATTACAGGTGGTGGAAATAACGCTAAAGTGAGAGTTTTAAATGTAGAAGGAAGTAATGGAGAAGTTGTTATCACAGAAAACACAGGCGCTACTGTTACTGGAACATTTAAATTTAATGCTATAAATTTAGGTGCAGTTGGTTCACCATTAGTTAATTTTCAATATGGAACTTTTTACAAGATTCCAATTGTTCCAGCACCATAAAAAATAAAAATATTTACAAAAAGCCGTTCCCAATTTAGGAACGGCTTTTTTTGTTAAAATAATAATTAATACCTAATTAATAGTAGATTACATTTTATTTAGCGTACCTTTGACAGGAATTTTAAAATAAAATTATGAACATTTTTGTTGGAAGTCTTCCTTGGAGTATTGAGGAAGCAGATTTAAGAGAGTCTTTTGAAGTGTACGGATCGGTTAGTTCTGTTAAAATTATTACTGATAAATTTACTGGAAGAAGTAAAGGTTTCGGTTTTGTTGAAATGGAAAGCGATGAAGAAGCGGAAAAAGCAATTACTGAATTGAACGGTGCTACTGTAGAAGGTCGTACAATTGTAGTAAACAAATCAGAACCAAAACCAGAAGGAGAAAGAAAATCTTTTTCTAACAACCGTCCAAGTGGTGGTGGTTACAATGGTGGTGGTAATTCTCGTGGTGGTGGTTCAAGCTACAACGATAGAAACAGTGGTGGCGGTAACAGAGGAAGATACTAGTTTTTCAAACTTATTATACTACAAAAACCATTCGAGAATTCGGATGGTTTTTTTGTTTTTGTTAATAACTAAAATTGACAATCTCTTCCTTAAAATGTACTTTTGAAAATGTAATTATTAATTAGTTTTTTCTTGCTAATTACTATTCACTTATCACTAATTACTTTCAGATGTATTTAATATTCGATACCGAAACCACAGGATTGCCAAAAAGTTGGGCTGCACCAATTTCTGATACAGACAATTGGCCAAGATGTATTCAAATTGCTTGGCAGTTGCACGATGATATGGGAAATCTTGTTGAACATCAAGATTATCTTATTAATCCAGAAGGTTTCAATATTCCTTACGATGCCGAGAGAATTCACGGAATTTCTACCGAATTAGCACAACAACAAGGAATCCAACTTAAAGAAATGTTGGAGAAATTCAACATAGCATTATCTAAAGCTAAATTTATAGTCGGACAAAACGTTGGGTTTGATATCAATATTATGGGTTGCGAATTCTATCGAATAGGAATTAGTTCTCCAATGTCGCAAATGCCGATTTTAGATACTTGTACCGAAGTTACAGCATCTTTGCTAAAACTTCCAGGTGGACGAGGCGGAAAATTCAAATTACCAACATTAACAGAATTACATCAATACCTTTTCAACGAACCATTTGCAGAAGCTCATAACGCAACAGCCGACGTTGAAGCTACAACACGTTGTTTCTTAGAATTAATTCGTACTGAAATTTTTACCAAAGAAGAACTTGATGTTGAACCAGAATATTTTGAAGATTTTCAATTAAAAAATCCAAGGTCAATTCAATTAATTGGATTGAAACACATCAATCTTAAAGAAGCTTCTGAACAAATCAGAAAAAAACTTCAAAAAAGTGGAGAAGAAACAGTTCAAACTTCAATTTCTGATGCTGATAAAAAAGATTTTAAACAATCTCGATTTGCTCATTTACACAATCATACACAATTCTCAGTTTTACAATCTACCATTGGAATTCCGTCACTAGTTGCCGCAGCTGCAAAAACAAAAATGCCTGCTGTAGCCATGACCGATACTGGAAATATGATGGGTGCTTTTCATTTTGTGAGTGCGGTTATGAATCATAATAAAGCTGTTAAACCCAAAATTGAAGCCGCAATTGAAAATGGAGAAGAACCATCTGACAATGAAATTATTCCAATCGTAGGTTGCGAGTTCAATATTTGTGACAATCATAAAGACAAAACCAAAAAAGATAACGGCTATCAAGTAGTATTTTTGGCGAAGAATAAAAAAGGCTATCACAATTTAGCCAAAATGTCTTCTATTGCTTACATCGACGGTTTTTATTACGTTCCAAGAATTGATAAATCAGTTGTGGAGCAATATAAAGAAGATATCATTGTTTTATCAGGAAATTTATATGGTGAAATTCCGAGTAAAATTTTAAATGTTGGAGAAAATCAAGCTGAAGAAGCACTAATTTGGTGGAAAGAACAATTTGGAGATGATTTTTATTTAGAAATCATGCGCCACAATCAAGAGGACGAAAATCGAGTTAATAAAACTTTGATTGAGTTTTCACAAAAGCACAAAGTAAAATTAGTTGCTACCAATAATACGTATTACGTAAATAAGGAAGATGCCAATGCTCACGATATTTTGTTGTGTGTTAAAGATGGTGAAAAACAAGCCACACCAATAGGTAGAGGCAGAGGTTATCGTTATGGATTGCCAAATCAGGAATATTATTTCAAATCGGAAGACGAGATGAAAAAACTATTTACTGATTTGCCAGAAGCCATTATCAACGTTCAAGAAATTATTGATAAAGTTGAAACGTATTCATTGTATCGCGATGTATTGCTTCCAAAATTTACAATTCCTGAAGAATTTTTAAATCCAGAAGATGAAGTTGATGGCGGCGTAAGAGGTGAAAATGCTTATTTACGACATCTAACCATGAATGGCGCTCAAAAGCGTTATGGCGAAATCACTCCTGAAATTCAAGAACGATTGGATTTTGAATTACTAACAATTTCAAATTCTGGTTATCCAGGTTATTTCTTAATTGTACAAGATTTCATTGCCGAAGCCAGAAAGATGGATGTTTCTGTTGGTCCAGGTCGTGGTTCTGCTGCAGGTTCTGCGGTGGCTTATTGTTTAGGAATTACCAATATTGATCCAATTAAGTACGATTTGCTTTTTGAGAGATTCTTAAATCCAGATAGGGTTTCGATGCCCGATATTGATATCGATTTCGACGATGAAGGTCGTGGTCGTGTTATGGACTATGTTATCAATAAATACGGTTCGAATCAGGTTGCTCAGATTATTACTTATGGTAAAATGGCAACCAAATCGGCTATTCGTGATACGGCTCGTGTATTGGATTTGCCACTTTTTGAAGCCGATAGAATTGCAAAATTAATTCCAGGAATGATGCCTTCCAAATGGAATTTGGCTCGATTTATTTCAGAAAAAGAAGAAGACGTCAAAAAAGCATTACGTTCCGATGAATTTGATAGAGTAAAAGAATTAATTGCGATTGCTAACGACGGAGAATTGTCAGGCGAAACCATTCAACAAGCTAAAGTTTTGGAAGGTTCACTTCGTAATACAGGAATTCACGCTTGTGGTGTGATTATTACTCCAAGTGATATTACGAATTTCGTTCCAGTTACAACAGCCAAAGATTCTGAATTATATGTAACCCAATTTGATAACTCGGTTGCAGAAAGTGCCGGATTATTAAAAATGGACTTCTTGGGTTTGAAAACCCTTACCTTAATAAAAGACACGGTCAAATTAGTAAAGTACAGAACCGGAATTCAATTAGATCCAGATACCTTTCCAATTGATGATGTTAAAACTTATGAATTATTCCAGAGAGGTGAAACGGTTGGTATTTTCCAATACGAATCTCCTGGAATGCAAAAATACCTTCGCGATTTAAAGCCAACTGTTTTCGGAGATTTAATTGCTATGAACGCACTTTATCGACCTGGTCCATTGGAATATATTCCTTCTTTCGTTCGTAGAAAAAATGGTGAAGAGGAAATAAAATACGATTTAGATGCTTGCGAAGAATACTTAGGCGAAACTTACGGAATTACGGTTTATCAAGAGCAAGTAATGCTGTTGTCACAATCGTTAGCCGATTTTTCTAAAGGTGATGCCGACGTTTTGCGTAAAGCAATGGGTAAAAAAGACCGACCAACTTTGGATAAAATGAAACCAAAATTTGTCGAACAAGCTGCTGCAAAAGGTCATGATGCTAAAATTTTGGAAAAAATTTGGAAAGATTGGGAAGCCTTTGCAAGTTATGCTTTTAATAAATCTCACTCCACATGTTACGCTTGGATTGCTTATCAAACAGCCTATTTAAAAGCGCATTATCCAGCAGAATATATGGCAGCTGTTCTTTCTAATAACATGAACGACATCAAGCAAGTTTCGTTCTTTATGGAAGAATGTAAGCGTATGGGATTGCAAGTTCTTGGTCCAGATGTTAATGAATCATTTTATAAATTTACGGTAAACGAAAACAATGCCGTGCGTTTTGGAATGGGCGCTGTTAAAGGCGTTGGAGCCAATGCTGTGGATACTATTGTTCAAAGCAGAAAAGATGGGCCTTACAAGTCGATATTTGATTTGGCTAAAAAAATTGATTTGCGTTCTGCCAATAAAAAAGCGTTTGAAAGTTTGGCTTATGCTGGAGGATTTGATTGTTTTACCGATACACATCGTGCACAATATTTCCACATTGAAGGCGAAGGAATTACATTTTTAGAAAAAGCCATGCGTTTTGGCTCTAAATTTCAAGAAAACGAAAATTCTTCACAAGTGAGTTTATTTGGTGAAGCTAGTGATGTTCAAATTGCCGAACCAGTTGTGCCACCATGTGAAGAATGGAGTACAATGGAAAAATTAGCCAAAGAAAAAGAAGTTGTTGGGATTTACATTTCGGGACATCCGCTTGACGATTATCGATTTGAAATGAATTATTTCTGTAATGTGAAATTGACGCATTTAAAGAGTTTAGGAAACCTAATTGGTAAAAATCTAACCTTTGGAGGTATCGTAACAAATGTGCAGTATCGAACTGGAAAAAACGGAAAAGATTGGGCAATGTTTACTCTAGAAGGCTATGACGAAAGTTATGACTTTAGAATTTTTGATGAAGAGTATCTGAAATTCCGTCATTTCTTGGTTAATAATCAGTTTATTTATTTTAAAATTAATGTAAAAGATGGTTGGGTAAATCGCGAAACCGGAAAGAAATCTGAACCGCGAATCACTTTTCTTGATGCCAAATTATTAGCTGATGTTTTACCAACTTTTGCCAAAAAATTAGCAGTTCAAATCAATATTAAAGATATAAGACAAGATTTAATTCAGCAATTGAGTGCTGTTTTTCAACAAAATGAAGGCGATAAGCAAGTAGATTTTGAAGTAGTAGAAACCGAAATTGTTAAAAGAACCATAGAAACTGTTGCTGCTCCAATGCCAATTCCTTCAGCTGAATTAACTGATGATGAATCAGAGGCAGAAGACGAAATCATTGAAGTTGAAACCGATAATGAAGAAGAAGTTGCGATGGAAATCACCAAAACAGAAGTTGAGGAAATACGCAAAATAACTTCATTAGAAATGAAAAGCAGAAAGCTAAAAGTGAAAATTTCAAAAGAATTATTGGAACAATTAGAGAAGTTGCAGGTGAATTTTAAATTGAATTAATCATTAGTGTCATCCATCTTACATTTCAATTATTTTGACGGCATTATCTTTGCTTAATAAATTAAAAAAAAAATTTATGAAAAAGTTCCTTTTTATTTTGTTGGCAATTTCTGGAATAAGTTCGGCGCAAATTGTAGAGAAAGCAGAAGATATTTCACCACTATTAATTGGTGAAAAAATTCCGAAACAAGATTTGATTTCTGTTGATAATAAAGCGGTTTCTACTAGTGACATTTTTAACAAAAAAACAGTTTTGATTATCTATCGTGGTGGTTGGTGTCCTTATTGCAATTCGCAATTAATGGAAATGCAAGAAATTGAAAATCAAATTATTGCATTAGGCTATCAAATAGTTGCAATCAGTCCAGATTCTCCAAAATTTTTAAAAGAAACTACCAAAGAAGATAAATTGAAATACCAATTATTTTCAGATAGTGACGGAAAATTTTCAGAAGCACTCGGAATAGCATTTAAAAGAGACAAACCTAAATTAGAGAAATATTCAGAAGGAAAAAATCCGGGTTTTCTTCCAGTTCCAACGGTATATATATTGGATGAAAATAGAGAAATTGAGTTTTTATACATCAATCCAAATTACACAAAACGATTGAAAGGCAAAATGTTGCTTGCGGTTTTAAAGTCACTTGAAAATTAAATTCATCAATTCTTTCAATAAAAAAATAGTTAAAAGTAATGTAAGTTACAATTCAGAAGCGAAATGTTTCTTTATCTTTGTACTTCAAAATTAATAAACTAAATATAAAAAAATATGGCATTAGCAATAACAGATGCTACTTTTGACGAAGTAGTATTAAAATCAGACAAACCAGTAGTAGTAGATTTTTGGGCAGCTTGGTGTGGACCATGTAGAATGGTTGGACCAGTTATCGACGAAATCGCAACAGAATACGAAGGAAAAGCTACTGTTGGTAAAGTTGACGTAGATGCAAATCAAGAATTCGCTGCAAAATACGGAGTGAGAAATATTCCAACGGTTTTAATTTTCCAAAACGGAGAAGTAGTTGGTCGTCAAGTTGGTGTAGCTCCTAAAAAAACATATACAGATGCAGTTGATGCATTATTGTAGTCATTTACAATACAATATATATTTAAAGGTTCAGCGAAAGTTGAGCCTTTTTTTATAGCAAATTATTTTCAAGAGCATACTTTAGTAGCATTGCCGTGTTTTTTACATTTAATTTGGAATACAAATTTTTTCTATGACTGTCAACGGTATCAATGCTAATAAATAATTTTTCAGAAATTTGAAGGTTGGTCAATCCTTCAGAAATATTCTGCAAAACTTCTTTTTCTCTTTTGGTAAGATGAGGTAAATTGTTCTGATTTTCGTTGGCCTGTTTGAGTGATCTTCCAGCATCAAAACACAAATAAGTTTCTCCAGAATAAACAGTTTTAATAGCTTCAATAATTTCTTGTTTACTTGAATTTTTTAATAAATAGCCATGAGCACCGCTTTCCATCATTTTTTTTATATACGTTCCTTGATCAAAAGTACTTAGTGCTAAAATTTTTGTTTTTGGATGATTTTGTGTCATTATTTTGCACAATTCGATTCCGTCTAAATCGGGTAAATTAATGTCCATTAAAATTACATCTGCTGCATGATTTTCAAAAAATTGCAGACATTTTTCGGCAGAAGTTGCAAAACCAACAACTTCAAAAGTTACTTCATTTTGTAAAACCGATTTGATGCCTTCAATTACAACTGAATGATCGTCAACAATATACACTTTAATCATAATTTATACTTTAAATTCAATATTAACCGCAGTTCCATTATTTGGAGACGAAATGGTATCAATAACACCGTTCAAATAGTTTACGCGGTATTCGATATTGGCTAATCCGTTGCCTTTTTTACTGTGAATTGCATTGGTATCGTAACCAATTCCGTCGTCTTCAACAGTAATGTGAATACTATTTTCATTGGTTGCTAATTGTACCAAAATTTCTTTTGCTTGAGCATGTTTTAATGCATTATTAATCAATTCTTGAATAATTCTATAAATAAAGACTTCAGTTGTATTGTCATATTTTTTATCAGAACCTAGTTTTTGATAAATTATATTGACTTTTTGTGTCGATTGGATAGAAGAACAAAAATCGTTCAACGCTTCATTCAAACCAAATTTCACCAAAGCTTCTGGCATTAAATTCTGAGCTACTTTTCGTAAATCATTCATAGTGTTATCCAACATGCTTAGTGATTTGTCAAATTGGATAGCGTTTTCAGGTGTTAAAATTAAATTTTCTTTCATAGTGGTAAAGGATAATTTGGTTCCAGATAATAAACCGCCAAGACCATCGTGTAAATCTTTGGCAATGCGACTTCGTTCTTCTTCTTGACCTTTTAGCATAGCGTCAATAGCAAGTATTTGTTTGTCTTTTTCGAGTTCCGATATTTTTAAATTTTGAAGTTTTTGTTTATTCTTAAAGTTTCGATAAACAAGAAATCCTAACAAAATTAATCCAATAGAAGAACCAATTAAAATTTTATTTAGGTTTGCTTTTTTCTCGTTTTGGGTTTTTAATTGAAGCACTTCTTTCTCTGATTCTAACTTTGCAATGACATTTTTATTTTTTTGAGAGAATAACGAATCGTTAAGTTTTTTTGATAAAAGCAAATTAGAATAAGCATTTTTATAATCGGATTTGTAGGCTTGTAATTCAGATAAATTTCCGCTTACATAAAATAATCCATAGGCATTTTTATTTTTTTTTAATATTTTTAGGCTTCTTTCATAGTAAGATTCTGCTAAATTTAGAAGTTCAATTTTCGTTTTCGGTAAATTTTTAATTGCAATTGTTTTAATTTGAAAGTTGTCCTTAATTAGTGAAAAAACACCATCGCCCATATTTCCTAAATTATTAGATGAGTATAAACTTTCTGGAGAAATTGCATCAAAAATTTCTTGAGCTTCTAACTCCATTTCTAGCGATTTGACTGGATTACTTTCTTCATATAATATAGACCAATTCAATAATGTAATTGCCATGTTGTATTGATTATTATTACTTTTAAATAAATCATAAGCCAACATGTAATAGTTATTAGATTCTTTACTATTACCAGTATAATCATAATAATCGGCTAAGCAGATGTAGGCATAAGCTTTATCAATATTGTTTGGGTTTTCTTCCTCAAACTTTAATGCGGCTTGAGCTGTTTTTAATGACTTAGGATAATCTTCTTGCAATCCATATAAGGTTGATAAACTTCTATAATTTTTTTTTGATAATGAATAAAGTTTGTTTTTTTTTGATATATCCAATGATTTATTAAAATAGTTAACCGCGTTAGTGTAATCCGCTTTATTTAAACAAAGTACTCCAAAAAGCATATAGTTATTTGCAATCTCATTTTCAGCATTTAATTTTTGGTTTATAGCAAACGATTTTTGGTTTAAATCATACGCATCTTTTGCCAAAACATTCGCTCTAACTTTTGCAATTAACGCCTTTGCATACAAAGATTCAGAACCAGACTTTTTCGCTATACCCATCAATCTATTAGCATATACAATTGCCGAATCAGGATGAAAGGAAAGCATTTGCTCGTTTTTTTTACTGAGTTTTTCAAAATCATCAATATCCTTTTTTAAAGTCGAATTTGTCTGTCCGTAACTACTTGAAATAAGCAGTAAAAAAACCAAGATGGATGAAGTTAAATTAAATAGTTTCATAGTTGTGAGATTTAAATATTCTTAGCTTCTAACAGGTAAAGATTTCACATAAATTTTTAATAATCCAACTATTAAGTTAAAAATCACTCTTTTACGTGAGATAACTAATACCTATTTATTTTGAATTTTGTAGTTCAAATAATGATAATATGAAAAATCGATTTCTAATTTTAATTGGACTTCTCTTATCCTTGCAAAGTTTTGCCCAAATTGGGATCAACACCACAACTCCCAATGCAATGTTGGATATTTCATCAACAACCAATGGGTTTTTAATTCCGCGAATTGCCTTAACAGCGAATAATGTTGCCGCTCCTGTAGTGAATCCGCAAGGTGGCGCTTTGCCAACTTCAACGCTAATTTATAATACTTCAACTGTTGCAGGTATAAACGGAGTTGCTCCTGGATATTATTATTGGAATGGCTCGTTGTGGGTTTCTTTTTCGAGTTCAATTGACTGGAAACTAAACGGAAATTCTTCAATTACAACACCGGCTTTTCCAATAACTTATGGTACATCAACTATTGGAGCAAGTGAAAATTTTATCGGAACAAATGATGCGAATGATGTAGTGATGGGTTCAAATAACATTGAACGATTTAGAATTAGAGCTGGATCAGGTTTTGTAGGCATTGGAACTTCAAATCCTGCCTATAATTTACACATTAATAAAAGCACCGCGGGTTCAATAACGACATTTTCAGAAAATACTTTTATTGGAAATACTAACGGAACAGCAATTTATGGAAGTTCATTTAATAATCCGGGTTATGGAATTGGAGGACAATTTGCTGGTGGTTCACGTGGTGTTATCGCACAAGCAAACGGATCAACTTCTACATTTACCATAACTGGAGTATTGGCTTCTGCAACTGGAAGCGGTAACGGATTTAGAGAAGGAGGAAATTTTTCGGCTTCTGGGGTGAATATATCAAATAAAGGAATCGTTTCGGATGCCAATGGCGCAACAACATCAAATTATGGAGGATTATTTTCTGCATCTGGAGGAATTGAAAGTTACGGAGGATTGTTTTCTGCT
Source organism: Flavobacteriia bacterium (assembly GCA_013298525.1). Classification (GTDB taxonomy): domain Bacteria; phylum Bacteroidota; class Bacteroidia; order Flavobacteriales; family Flavobacteriaceae; genus Flavobacterium. The sequence continues at coordinate 4,086 of JAAFHW010000039.1, read as the reverse complement.
TTTGGAGGAACTAGTAACTATGGAGGCTATTTTTCAGTAATATCTCCGGCAACAACTAATTATGCGGGTTATTTTTCGGCATCAAGTGGTACTAAAAATTATGCAATTGTTGTTCCCAGTACTGGAGGAACAATGGGTTTAGGAACTATTACACCAAATGCTTTATTGGATGTTTCCTCAAGTACTAATGGAGTTTTATTTCCGAGAATTGCTTTAACTGCAAATAATGTGGCGGCTCCAGTGGTGAACCCACAAGGTGGTGCTTTACCCACTTCAACCTTAATCTATAATACTGCAACAGTTGCTGGAATAAACGGTGTTTCTCCCGGATATTATTATTGGAATGGAACGTTATGGATTCCTTTTTTAAGCTCGATTTCAAACGATTGGAAATTAAACGGAAATACAACAATAACAACTCCTGCATCACCAGTTACTTATGGAACATCGACCATTGGTGCCACCGAAAATTTTATCGGAACCAAAGATGGTAATGATGTAGTAATTGGAACTGATAATATTGAGCGTTTAAGAGTCCAACAAACTACTGGGAATGTGGGTATAGGAACATCAAATCCTTCTTCTAAATTAGAAATATTCTCAAATACTATAGCCTCTACTGTTTATGCGGAAAACACAAATACTGATTTAGCAGTACGAGTAGGTGTTGAGGGAAAATCATCTTCAGGAAATTTTGGAGTAGGCGGAATGTTTACTGGTTCTTATGCTGGAGTTAGAGGTTACACTGATACAACGGCTTTAAACACTTCTATTGGTGTTGAAGGAAATGCATCAGGAACAGGCGGATTAGGAAGATTTGGAGGAAAGTTTACTGCCTCAGGAAATAACAATAATAATTATGCAATTTATGCGAGTTCATTTGGTAATTCAGCGACAGGTGCAAATTTTGGAGGTTTTTTTTATACTAGTGGAATAGCTGGCGTAAATATTGGAGGTTATTTTTCTGCTATTGGCGGAACCAATAATTATGCAATTGTAGTTCCTAGTAATAGTGGTGATGTTGGGATAGGAACAGTAACACCTACCCATAAACTTCATGTTACCAATTCTGTTTCGAATGCACCAACGGCTTATTTTGTAAATGGTTCTAATTCAGGTTTAGGAATTGAAGCAATAGCGTCTGGAATTTTTGGTGGCACTGGCGGAAGATTTACCGGAAGTACTGTTGGCGTTCGTGGTACAGTAGGTTCAACATTAGGGGCAACGACAATTTATGGAGGAATATTTTCTGCAACATCTCTATCTTCAGATAGTTATGGCGTGCAGGCAACAGCTAGTGGAGCGGTGAATGCAAACTACGCAGGTTATTTCACCTCCACAGGAACTACCACAAACGTTGCCGGTTATTTTTCAACATCGAATGGAGCAACGGTATATGATAATAAAGCGATAATTGTGCCACCTAATGGAGGATTAGTCGGTATTGGAACGAACAATCCAGTTGATCAATTGGAAGTTGCCGGTGGTTATGTTCGTTCTACTGGTTATCGATGCCGTACTGGAACTGCCGGAGTTTATCCCGGGAATACATTCAATATCAATTGGACAGGAACAACCGCGCAACTTTGGATTGATACATTCAATATTGGAACTTTTCAATTTACATCCGACAGAAGATTGAAAGAAAATATCTTGAAAATGAATGATACTGCGCTTTCGCGAGTACTGCAACTGAAACCAGTTAGTTATAATTATAAAAATATTCCAAATACTATTTTCACCGGAAGTGATGTAGTTACCGAAGGTTTTATTGCCGACGAATTGCAAGAAGTAATTCCGAGTGCAGTAAATGGCGATAAAAATGCGGTTGCCAGCGACGGAACGATTCAGCCACAAACTATCAATACAGCTCCAATTGTTTCGGTATTAACCAAAGCCATTCAGGAACAACAACAAATTATTAATGAGCTGAAAATAAAAAATAATCAATTAGAAGTGCGATTAAAAGCAATTGAAGAACGATTTGGAAAATAATTAATTGAGAGATAAACATTTCTATTAGGTGAATGTTTGATTATGTTGGTTAAAAAGGTCTGTTTTGGTTTACAGACCTTTTTTATTTGTTAAAATAATTTTCAAATTAACTCATTTCCAAATTTTCAATTTATCTTTGGATTATGAAGATAGAAGAACAAAAGGAAATAATATCAGGTTTCAAGCATCTTGAATTACTTGCTAATCAAGTAGTCGAAGGATTTATTTCAGGGATGCATAAGTCACCATTTCATGGGTTTTCTGCTGAGTTTGCTGAACACAAAATTTACAATTCAGGAGAAAGCACCAAACATATTGATTGGAAGCTTTTTGCTAAAACGGATAGACTATACACTAAACGTTTTGAAGAAGAAACCAATCTTCGTTGTCATTTAATTATTGATAATTCGTCTTCGATGCATTTTCCAAAATTGAAAAATGATCAACCTTTTTATGAAAGTAAAATTGGTTTTTCTGTTCTAGCTTCTGCAGTTTTGATGAATTTATTAAAGAAGCAAAGAGATGCTGTTGGATTAAGTGTTTTTTCAGACACCTACGAATACTACGCACCAGAAAAAGGAAGTGATAGACATCATAGAATGCTTTTGAATCAATTAGAAAATTTACTTGAAAATTCTAAGACTCCTAAGAACACTGATACGATTACCTATCTCCATTTAATAGCCGAAAAGATGCACCGTCGTTCAATGATTGTGCTTTTTACAGATATGTTTCAAGACGGAAATCAAGAGCAGCTTTTTAATGCGTTACAGCATCTAAAGCACAACAAACATAAAGTAGTAGTTTTTCATGTAATTGATGAAAAAACCGAGTTAAATTTCAATTTTGACAACACGCCAAGGAAGTTTATCGACGTAGAGTCGGGTGAAATTATCAATTTATATGCTGAAAACATCAAAGAAGAATACGAAAAAAACGTTTCAGAATACTTCAAAAAGTTGTCATTAACTTGTGCTCAGAACAAAATTAAGTATGTTCCAGTAAATGTGGGAGCAAATTTTGAAAAAATTCTTACTACATACTTGGTTGAAAAACAAAACTTTGGTTGATTTCATTGAAATTAATTGAAAAAAAATTTAAAAAATAGTTGCAGAAATAAAAAACGTATGTATATTTGCAACCGCAATAAAGCGATGGTTTGGTAGTTCAGTTGGTTAGAATACATGCCTGTCACGCATGGGGTCGCGGGTTCGAGTCCCGTCCAGACCGCTAAATTGGGAAAAGCACTTCAGAAATGAAGTGCTTTTTTGCCCAAAAAGCAAATGAAATGAATTGTAGAACAATAGTTAAAGTTCTTAAAATCATTCAAAATTAGTTGTGTTGTTTCGCTACGACTTTGTAACTCGTAGCACGGTTTAGTAGTTAGACCAATGAAAAGCTTTCCACTTTTGTGGATGGCTTTTTTGTTTTTAAATCAGATTCAGAAATAGTTGACCTCTCAATTGATAAACTAAAAGTAATTTTTAATAGCTACAAAAAGAAATAAAATTAGAAAGGACAAACAAACCATGAATTTCATAAATGTTGATACTAAAAACCCTATAAATGCTCCTGTAGCAGCTTTCAATGCTCCTTTTTTATCATCAAAGTTGTAGATTAGTTCTCCGATAAAAGCTCCTACAAACAATCCAATAATAAAACCTATCGGCGGAAAGAACAATCCAATGATTAATCCAATATTGGTTCCCCAAACACCATATTTAGTTCCTCCAAATTTTTGAGCTCCTTTTGATGGAATAACATAATCTAAAACAGAAATAATTATTGTTAACACAAGTGTTATTCCAAGAACCCAATAATTATTTTCTACAAAGGTTGTTAAGTATAGTAACAAAAGGCCAATCCAGCTTATTGGTGGTCCTGGTAAAGCAGGAAGAAAGCTTCCTAATAAGCCAAGAATACAACATAGTAACCCAAGAACAACTAATATAATATCCATTGAAATAAATTTTTAGTATTTTTGAAAACGAATATGAGAAAAATAATTCAAATAGCGGTATTCTTTAGTCTAATTTTTTGTGCCACAAGTCAATCTTTTGGACAACAGACAGCATCTGTTGATCCTGATAT
>JAAFHW010000038.1 GCA_013298525.1 Flavobacteriia bacterium | reverse complement strand
CAGCGTTACTCCAAACGGCAGTTGTTTCGTGTTTTTTTATTCAAGCTGTTTGTAACCTAAAGAATTTAAAAAATAATCATTCCAAATTTGGCTATCTTTTGGTTTTTCTGAGCTGTAAAGATATTTACTAATCAAATCTAAATTAAGTTTAAATTTCAAATAAGAATCATTTTCAAATGGAATTAAAGCAAAACAAATTTCATTTTCACATTCAATTTTCGATTTGTTGATTGAAGAATCTATTATGTTCTTCAGTTTTTCTTTTCCAAGTTGTACTTTATAAGTTATAATTTTCAACGAATCAATTTGTTCTGTAGAGTAGTAGATCGAATCTAATGCATTTCGAGCTTGCTCATAATCCGAAAGTTTTGAATAAATTTTAAAACGTATTATGTTGGTTTGATAATTTATCTCCCATTCACAATTACCACAAGTACAATTTTTATGTTTTATTACATTGTCTATTTTTCGTAAAGCTTTTTTATAATTTCCTTTTTCAAGTAATTTTTCTGCCTTTACTATATCATTATTAGAATTCTGTGAATATAGTTTGACTAAATTCAGATTTGTAAAGAGAAATAGAATTAAAATAATTTTTATTAATCGTTTCATTTTTTCAAAATAACACACCACGTTTCTTGGCTCTGTGTCTGTTACAGCTGCAAACAATGACCAAAACAAACCTACAACTTTTCTTTGAAAGATAGAGTAGTAGCAACCAGCTTAATTTCTACGAAACACAAAATAGCAAGTACAGGCCAATTAACAGCATGAAACACTTGATATATAACGTTTTATTTTGTCAAATTACCATCAGGATATTTGTAAAATAATTCGTCAAGTTTATTTAGCTCGATGTCTATACTTTCATCATATAGAGTTTCAACTTCTCTTTTTCTTAATTTTTCAATAAATACTTCTTCTGGAAAATCTTCAGGATTAATCAAGTTTATAGCTTTTTCAAGAAGTTTAGCCGTTTCAAATTTTTTATTCTCTCTTAATTTATTTAAAGTAGCATAGCAATTTTGTCCTGAATTGATAAAATATTGATTAAAGCCACCATTATTGATTTCAATTTCTAGTTCATTAATGTTTGCTTTAGGAGTGACTTTTTCAACTTCACTATTTTTAAGTCTACTATTTACATTTTTATATGCGTCGGGTTTTGCATTTTGTTGAACGCAATTTGTCAAAACTAGAAGAAAAACTAAAAAAGTAAATTTTTTCATGAAGCGATTATATAATATTGTATAACGTTCTTACGTTTGCCGTCTGTTGCTGCTGCAAACACTGACCAAAACAAACCTACAACTTTTCTTAGAAAGATAGAATTGTAGCCACCAGATTATTTTTCAGGAAGAGTCAAATGGCAAGCGCAAGTCTTGAAATTGATGTAAACCGCTGTTATATGCTGGCATTTTTTTCGATCAATTCTACCGTTGGATATTTTTTTACAATCAAATAATTAAATAAGATTACAGCAATTTTTGGAAATAAAATCATAGTAAAGAAAGCTAAATATGAGATTGTAACAGTTGGCGGATTTTTTGCTAATACAAAGATGTGATTACCATTGGCAGAATCTGGAAAAATATAGTTCTGTGTCAAATTCCAACCCAAATGAATAGCAAAAGGAATAAGTAATGAATTGGTTTTAGAATATGAATATGCTAATAAAAGTCCCATAGAAAAGGTAAACGCAAAAACTATTATCATTTGAATTAAATCTCCCCAAACACCATTGTTTAGCCAATGTAAAATAGCAAAAAAGATTGATGATATAATTATTCCTTTCTGGGTTCCAATTTTTTTTATGAGTATAAAAAGCAAAGCACCTCTACAAATTAATTCTTCAGTTAAAACAGTTCTAATTTGATACCAAATCTCAATTAAGAAGTTTTCAAATGTTAAAAGCTCGGAAATTATATATTCTTCTTTAGTGAAGTACATTTTTAGAAGAAATGTTGTAGCAGAAAAAAAAGCCGAACAAATAAATAGGATTAAAAAAAAGATAATCCTTTTTTTAGTTGGCATTAATCCAAGGACTGATAAGTTCTCTTTTGCAAAAAACTTTAATATTAACCATGAAATAGCAATTAATCCAATTAGTTGTATCATTCCTTTTTAGTTTTCGTTGAGCAATGCTTGCATATAACGTTATTGAAGCTTTGCGTCTGTTGCTACTGTAAAAACTGACCAAAACAAACCTACAACTTTTCTTAGAAAGATAGAATTGTAGCCACCAGATTATTTTTCAGGAAGAGTCAAATGGCAAGCGCAAGCCTAGTAATAGCGTGAAACTGTTGTTAGACGATGTTTTTTTATATTCTTTTCATTAAAAACTCTCCCAAACCCATCTTTAAAATCATTTCGTCTTCGGTCAATTTTATAATCTTAATTACTATTTTCTCTTTTCCAACTATGGCAATTATAGATTTTTGATCATTTGCTAAGGACCATTTTCCACTCGCATTTTTTCCCATTGCAAACAAAATGAACTCTCCATTGCTTTTGAATTCGTAAGTCATCTTATTAATAATCTGTTCCTTTAGAGTTTTTCTGCCAAGTTCATCAACTTCTTTATTTAATGCTTCTTTAAATACCCATTTTCCTAGAATTAATTTAGAGTTTTGTGATTGAGCATTTAAAGAAATGAAGAGAATAAAAGTTGTTACAAGAATTTTTAGCATGTTTTTTCTATTTAGGTTTTTCAAAATAAATCTCGAGCCAACTATTGCTTCAAAAAGTTGTAAGCGGTTCGGGTATTTTTAAGTTTTTTAATTTTAGTTATTGTTTTCTAATTTTGTTGTATCAATGCCTTTTATGAGTAACCACAAACAAAGACTTAGTTCGCCTATAAAAATTGGAATTGCAAGATAAACGAACATCGGATTCGCAAATCCTTTTGAGAGAAACATTGTAAAACTATTTATCAAGTAGCATAGTCCTGCTATTGCATATAACACGCCAATAATTCTAGGAATTGCATTAGTTTTGAAAATTGCATATCCAATTAGAATACAATAAAAACCAAAGAATACCAAACCAATTCCATAGCCTATTGATTGAATATTTAAGGATAAAAGAGAAAGTGTTGCTAGTTGGTTTGGTTGAAAAGCATTTAAGTAAGTGTCATTGCTTAATAGTAACAATGGTGTAATTTGATTTAATAGATTGACTGCAATAATTGCCGTTTGAATAATAACTAATGCTAAAGCAATTTGCAGTATAATCTTATTTGACTTTTTGAAAAAGTGATAAATTATCAATATTGTCGGCATTCCAACTACAAAATTGATAAGGTCAGCCACAAAACCCCAACGAAAAAGCATTTCATTAGTTTGAATATTGTAAGCAGTTGCCAATGCATCGTTGGGCACTCTTAATGATTGTCTTACAAAAACTTCAGAAAACAAACCAGTTGCAATCACTACTAAGTAGCAAAATCCTGCAATTCGGGCTAAATTTTTATCTGAAATCATTTTGCTGTAGGTTTAAGTTAGTCATTGTCATTTTCTATAGTAGTCGGTTGAATCAACCTTTCGTTACATTTAATTCCCGGTTGTTTTCCTACCTGACCGCTAACCTTATGTCACTTCACGTCTGTTGCTGCTATGAACACTGACCAAAACAAATCTACTAAATTTCTTTGAAAGATAGAATTATAGTCACCAGATTATTCTCCACGAAGACTAAATAGCAAGCGCAAGCCCAGCAATAGCAAAAGAAGTTTGTTAGCAGTAGTTTTTATTTTATAGTATCTTTTTTAGGTTTACTTTTTTTACGATGCTCTTATTTTTAATAGACTCATAATAAAGAACTAAATTATCTTTTCTAATAAGCAAGGAGTCCATCTGTCCATAATTTAATAAAATCGCATCAGAAATGTCAACGATTAGTTCTTTACTATTTGAGAAGTTATGAATGATCAATTTTTCAAATTCTTCATCTTTTATGTGAGCGATAAAGTTTGGATTATTTTTCACTTCTTGAGGATAAGCAAATTGTTCATTTGGTCTATTTCTGTCGGTAAAAACAAAAACTCTTGTAAAGCAAGGTCCGCCGCAAGCAAAACCTACAACAGTATATAAATCATTGCAATAATCAATCTTTGACATAGTTGGTCTTGTATCAAGAACTTTTATTATTCTATCTTTTCCATTTTTTGATGCAATAGTCAATTTGTAAGCATTAGTATCACGATTTGGGATTTCTTCAAGTACTGAAACGAAATTTTTACTTTCGCAGTTATAAATGCTGTTAAAAAACTTTTTTTCTATTTCAATATCATTTTCTTTTGGTGAAACTGTTGAAATATTCTCTTTTTTCGGAGTAGAAACTGTGTTATTGTCCTGTTTTGGATTTTTTTCACAACTCAGAAATATTAAAAATAGAATTGTAAAATATAATTTCATTCTGAGTTTTTTTAAAATTATCGCCAACGTTTCGCGACTTCATGAAGTTGTGGATTTGTAAGTCCGAAACTTTCAATTAAGCACTACAAATCAAAAGTACAAAACAAACTTTAAATTAAGCTTTAAAACCACAATTTCTTAAACCAGTTTTTTTAGAGATAAATTAAAACTTAGGGTACCACAACCATACCGTTGCTATGGAGTATCTATAGGGTTGCTATAAACCAACTATGTAGAAGTGTAGGTTATCTTTGGTTTGTATTTGGTTCGTAACTTGTTCGTAAAAAGGTTTAATTTTTGCAAATGCATTCAAAATTAGTATTATTTTAGGGTACCACAACTAAGAAGCAAATAGGAACAAGACTTGAACGAAGTAGAATATAAAAAAATGAAGTACAAACTATGGCTAAAGTTACAGTAGAAGGAAAATATCCGAAGCGAATTGGTAATTATGTTCTTTATCCGTTGAATGATGAAGTTATAATGAAAGCTAAAAGTGGCTTTACTTCAAAAGCTTTAAAAACTTCGCCAAAGTATGCTTTAAGCAGGCAGAATGCTTCTGAGTTTGGACGGGTTTCGTCTACTTGTAAGGAACTTCGGTTGGCTTTAAAGGATTATTTACCTAAGAAAAACAATCTTTTGGTGGTGAATAACTTGACTAAAAAGATGCGTCAATTGTTAGTTTTTGATACAGCATCGGTTAGAGGTGAACGTACCTTAGCCAAAGCACTCGCTACTATTGAAGCACAAAATCAATTGAAAGGGTATCATTTTAATCCTGAAATGGCAATTTCTTTAGATTGTACCATTACAAATAACCAATTACAATTTATTACTGATGGAATCGTACTTCCCGATGGTGCAACTAGTGTTAGTTGTACTGTTTTGTCTTTAGCCTTTAATTTTGAGACCAAAACCAATTCTTTGTGTGAGAGTGATAAATACTTTTACAACCTCATAACGCTACCTAATTCTATTACACTTGAAGTGCCTAAAATGGAGATTACTGATGGTATCTTGTTTACTATTTTAGTACTTGATTTTTACAAGGAACTAGATGGTGGTTATGTTCCTTTGGAAGATGATAGGAGTAAAGTGGTGCTTATTGTTTAAATTGTTTCATTCACCCAATTTATATTTCTCCAAACTTTTTTCTAAAATGCCTTTCATCCTTTTGCGCATTCCTTCTGGTTTGATGATTTCTATACCGTTGCCAAATCCGAGTAGTAATCTTTCTAGTTCGTAGTTTTCTACTAAAAATAAATTAATGATGATGCTGCCATCTTCGTTGGTTTTTATCAATCGTTGGGAGTTGTGTAATGGTTTTGTTATTACATAAGGTGCATTGGTTCGGTCGATCCAAAGTTCTATTTTTTTGGGTTGTAATCCGGTGTTTACGGTTACGCCAACTATATTTTTATAGAATTTTTCAGCATCAAATTCTTCTTCTAAATATGGTGTTTGAAAATCATAATCTATTGCAATAATGCGGTCTAATGCTAAATTACTTATAGGCGCATTACTACGCTTTCTGCCTACTAAAAACCAACGGTTGTTGAATTCTTTCAAAATAAATGCATGAAACAAAAACGTATTTTCATCTCGAGAAGTGAATGATTTGTAGGTGATTTTTAAAACAACTTTTTTAATAATTGCTTGATAGAGTTGGTCCAAGAAATGCAATCCTTTCAAATTGTCATTTTTATCTAAATGAATTACAGGTTGGGTATGCGATTTTTCAGCGTAGATTTTGTCTTCTAATCGTTGTAAAATATCGGAAACATCATTGAATAGTGAAAAGTCTTTGAACTGTTTCAACATAGAAACTGTTTCTGTTAGCACATTGATGTCAGTTTCTGTTAGAGGAATATCGGTTATCGTAAAATCTTCGTCTTCATAACGGTAATATTTTTTGTCATAGACTTCAATGGGTGCATTGTAACCCAATTTCTCACTGCGCATCATTTGAATGTCTAACTGAACCGTTCTTTTACTCACCGAATTTTCTTTTCCTTCATATTCAAATAAGGCATCGCTCACGGCTTCTATTAAATCATCCAATGTCCATTGACGGTATTTGTTTTGGATACATTTGTCAATGGTTTTGTAGCGGATTAAAGCGTTTTTGTTTTGAGCCATTTTTTTAGTGTTCAGTGTTCAGTGTTCAGTGTTCAGTGTTCAGTGTTCAGTGTTCAGTTTTCAGTTTTCGGTTTTCGGTTTTCGGTTTTCGGTTTTCGGTTTTCAAAATCAATCAAATTTAAAGTTTATTTTTTACTACGCAAAGTTATTGCGTATTTAATGTGAGTAATTAAAAAAAGAATATACCTTAAAAGGATTATTCTTTTTAAGGTAAATTTTAAAGAATTTATTTAAAAATCATTCTTTATGCACATCTTTAAATTGAATCATATCTAATAAACGTTGTTCTTTTTCATCATCAAAACCACAAGTAGCTTTAAATTCTTTTGGATTTTCATAAGTTCCAAATAACATGTCCCACCAAACGATGTCACCATAATTATTAGTGTGTTTGTCGTATTCATGGTGAATTCTGTGCATTTCTGGACGTTGAAAAATATAGCCAATCCATTGTGGTGTTTTTACATTGGTATGATAGAAAAACTCACCTAAAGCAGTAAACAAGGTGTAAATTGCACCAGCTTCTAAACTCAATCCTAAAGTAGTGAAAACAAGGAGACTTCCAATTATAGAATTTACAGTCATTTCTAACGGATGTTTGTAAAACGAAGTAATCACCTCAAGACGCTGTGGGCTATGATGAATTTGATGGAAATGTGTCCACAAAAAATCAATTTTGTGTCTCCATCGATGCCACCAATAAAAAATAAAAGTTGCAATAAAATAGGCAATAAATCCACCTAGAAATGGGTTAACATAATTTGATAAATGAAATAAAGAGTATTCTGATAACCAAATTTCCCATGTGAATCCTGCTAGAGTAACCACACCAAGTTGAATAAAATTTACCGCTAAAACTCGAATGGTCCAAGTAGGTACTTCGGGTAATTTCCAACCAGGAATCAATCGTTCCAATAAGAAGCAAAACCCAAAAACAATAAAAATAATTGTAAGTGTCATGATAATTTTGTTTTATAATTACTATAATCCAAAATTACGTTCAGTTCACTTTACAATTGATGCACCTAAGTTAAGAACGTATTATACAATTCGTTTTCTAATTCGGCTCAAAGATTGTGGTTTAACGCCAACATAAGAAGCAATTAAGTATTGAGGAATACGTTGCGCCAAGTCTTTATAGTGTTTTAAAAAGTAACGGTAGCGGTCTTCAGGAGCATATCTGTGAACAGTTAAAAGTTGGTTGACCATAATAATAAATCGATGTTCAATGATAATTCTACCTAATAGGTTAGCATTTCTTGAAATTTTGTATAACTCTTGCAATTTGTCGTAATTAATAATTAGAAATTCGCAATCTTCGAGTGCTTGAATGTTCTGAATTGATGGTTCTTTAGAAATAAAACTACCATAATCAGCAACAAACTCGCCTTCTTTAGTAAATTCTAATGTTGCTTCTTCTTCATTTTTAAATACAAAATAACGAACCAATCCTTTACAAAGAAACCCTAATCGAGTATTCACTTGAGTTGCTTGCAAGAAGTATTCATTCTTTTTTAGGGTAAAAGGGACAAAAGCTTTCAAAAACAATTCTTCCTCTTTAGGTTCTAAAGTTGTGATTTTCTTTAAAGTATGTAAAAATAGTTCGAATGAATTCATGCTAATTGTTTTGATTACAAGATACATAAAATTACTTTTAAATATATTTTCAAAAAAAATAATAACTACGCAAAATAATTGCGCAGTAGTTTTGAAATATTTGTAACATAAAATAATCAACCTGATGTATTCATCGGAAATGCATCAGGTTTGTCAAAAGGAAAATAAAATGAAAACACCAATCAACGGAAACGACTTAATGGAATTAGGATTACCGCAAGGACAAATTATCGGAATTGCTTTGAAAATTAACAGCAAGCGCCACGGATTTACTCGTGAGCAGATGTTGGCTCATTTTAAATTGGTTCTTGAAATTCCAGAAAACTATATAGACGATGCTATTTTTAGTAAATTGGCTGTAGCATTAATCGAAAAAGCCAATGAAAAACCAGAAGATTTTATTCAATTGAATCCTAATCCAAATGCGTTTGCGGCTTATGGTTTAGAGCATATTGAAGATGGTGCAAGAAAGCAAATGGAAGTTGCCATGCAATTGCCTGTAACGGTTGCCGGAGCTTTAATGCCCGATGCTCATCAAGGTTATGGATTGCCAATTGGTGGTGTTTTAGCTACTAAAAATGCTATTATTCCTTATGGTGTTGGTGTTGATATTGGTTGTAGAATGGCGTTGTCGGTTTATGATATTCCTGAAGCATTTTATTATGCGAATGAAGATAAATTCAAACGTGAATTGATTGCTCATACTAAGTTTGGTGCAGGTCATGGATTTCAAGGTCAGTACAAATCCGATCACTCGGTTTTGGAAAGCCCATTGTTTGCCGAACATACTTTCATTAAGAATTTGAAAGACAAAGCTTGGTCGCAATTGGGTTCGTCTGGTGGTGGCAATCACTTTGTGGAATTTGGAATTATTGAATTTACAGAAGCCGATGAAATCTTGGACATTCCCAAAGGAAAGTATGTGGCTTTATTGACGCATTCAGGTTCGAGAGGTTTTGGTGCTACCGTTGCCGGACATTACACCAAAATTGCCAAAGACGTTTGTAAATTACCCGAAGTAGCTAGAAACTTAGCTTACTTGGATATGACTACCGATTTAGGTCAGGAATATTGGATTGCTATGAATTTGGCTGGCGATTATGCTTCGGCGTGTCATGAAGTGATTCATACCAAAATGGAGCGTGCTTTAGGTGCCACTGTTTTAGCCAAAGTCGAAAACCACCACAACTTTGCTTGGAAAGAACTATGGAACAACGAAGAAGTAATTGTGCATCGAAAAGGTGCAACACCAGCAGGAAAAGGCGTTATGGGAATCATTCCAGGAAGTATGACTGCGCCAGGATTTTTGGTTAGAGGAAAAGGTGAGGAGAACGCTATCAACTCGGCTTCGCATGGTGCAGGACGACAAATGAGCCGAACGCAAGCCGAAAAAACAATCACTAAAACCGAAATGCAAAACATATTAAAAGACCATAATGTAACCTTAATTGGCGCAGGTTTAGACGAAGCTCCAATGGCTTACAAAGATATTAACCAAGTGATGGCAGCCCAACAAGAATTGGTAGATGTAGTTGCAAAGTTCACTCCAAAATTAGTTCGAATGGCTGATGATGGAAGTCGTGAGGATTAGGTTCGGGTTTCGAGTTTCGAGTTTCGGGTTTTGAGTGAGCCGTTGGAATGTTATATAAAATTCGGAAGTCGCAGGTTCAAATCTTGCTACGCAAACAAGGTAAGTCGTATAGTTTAGTTGGGAAAATAGCCGAATATTGTTGATAAAACACGTAATTCTACGTGTTTTTTTGTAGTATTTTTATGTTAAATTTGAGAAATACAATTATGAAGAATAAAATAGTAGAAAAGTTAAAGAAAGAAAATGCTTTTGGTTTGGGTAGTGGTATGAAGATGAGAGAGGAATTGGATGGGATTTTTAGAGTAATGATAAAAAAATGGTATTATGTTTATAAGTAAAATTAGAATTAAAAATTTCAGATTACTAAAAGAGACAACTCTGTTACTAAATGAAGACGAGAAACAAGAATTATCTCTTTTAATTGGAAGAAATAATAGTGGAAAAACGTCTTTTATTATGCTTTTTGATAAGTTTTATAGAAATGAAAGTTTTAAATTTAACTTCTATGATTTTTCAACGTCATTGAGAGATAGAATCTTTAAGATTGATGACACAACCTCAATTGATGAATTATCTATTCAAATGATTCTTGACATAAAGTATGAGGTAAACGATTCCTTAGAAAATATATCTGATTTTATTTTGGACTTAGATCCTGCAGTAAATATTGTAAAAATTCTATTTGAATGTTCAATAGATAAAGATAAATTAGTAAAAGATTTATCAAAACTAAAAACCAGTAGAGAAAAATTTATTGAAAAGAATTTGTCTGATTATTTAATTAGTAAGAACATATATGTTTTTGAAAATGAAACTGATTTAGAAGTTGCAAACAGAGGAAATCTAGTTAAGAAAGATATTTCCTCAATTAGAAACTTAATTAATTTTCAAGTTATTCATGCAAAAAGAAATGTATCAAGTTCAGAAACCACTGGAAATGGTAAAAGAGCTTTATCGGAAATGACTACGCAGTATTTCAATAAGGAGCATAAAGAATCTTCTGATGATTTTTTTGATATTAATGATGCAATATCTAGTATGGATTCTACTTTGGATGAAAAGTATAAGACGCACTTCGAGCCATTTTTAGAAAATGCAAGGAAATTTCTTGACATAAAAGATTTAAAAGTCGTCTCAGATTTAGAATCAAAACAATTATTTACCAATCATTCTAAAATTGTTTATGGTGACGGTTCTAATAATCTTCCTGAACATTTAAACGGTTTGGGTTATGTAAACATTCTTTATCTATTACTTCAAATTGAGGTTAAGAAAAAATATTTTTTAGATGAAAAGAAAGATATTAATCTTTTATTTATCGAAGAGCCTGAAGCGCATACTCATCCTCAAATGCAATACGTTTTCAGTCAAAAAATCCAAGAAATAATAAAAGAGATTAATAAAGAAGTTAATTTACAAACTTTTATTTCTACACATTCTTCACACATAGTTTCTCAATGTAATTTTTCTGATTTACGTTAT
This sequence comes from Flavobacteriia bacterium, assembly GCA_013298525.1. Lineage (GTDB taxonomy): Bacteria > Bacteroidota > Bacteroidia > Flavobacteriales > Flavobacteriaceae > Flavobacterium. Next base: position 11,186 of record JAAFHW010000038.1, on the reverse strand, counting down.
TTTAAACATAAGGATGGAAATATCATTATTAAAAATTTTTATACAGATTTAGAAGTTAGATATAAAGGTGAAGAAGAATACTTTAAATTTTTGAAGCAATATTTAACACTATATTCATCTGAACTTTTCTTTGCTGAAAAAATTATTTTTATAGAAGGGACTACGGAAAAAATGTTATTACCTTATTTTATTAGTCAATATGATAAATTTGTTGTAGCTCCAGAAAACAAAATATCATCACAAAATATTTCAATTATTGAAGTTGGGGCAAATTCAAAAGTATTTAAACACTTTTTGGAGTTTCTAGAAATAAAGACTCTGATAATTACTGATATTGACACCACAAAATTAGTGATAGCTCCTGCAGTTGCAGAAAAAAAAGAAAGCTCAGGCAATCATGCATGTCCTGTAATTGAAGGAGATAATACCAGTAATTACTCTATCAAAGAATTTTTGAATATACCTGATAAAACTAAAATATCAGATATTGCCGATTGGTTCAAAAAACTTAAGTCAAATTCATTGCAAGATGATTCTTATTATATAAAAATTGCTTATCAAATTGAAGAACTAGGATATCACGGTAGAAGCTTTGAAGATTCGTTTATTAGTTTGAATTTGAAAGAAATTATAAAATATAAAGATGATGGTATTCGCGGAATTCAGCATAAAGCCGACCTTGTTGATTCAGTTACTGACTTTTATAATTTGACCCAAAAGATTTTAAAATCAGATGGCAAATCAGATTTTGCTTCATCACTACTTTTTTTGGCTTTGACTGGTAAAGTTGAATGGAAAACTCCATTATATATTAAAGAAGGATTACAATGGATAGCAAAATAAGACCAATCGAACAAATAAAGCAGATTATTGATGACAATCAAATTGCTAAGAAAGAATTTAAAAATTTTGTTTTGCAAGGTGGAGCAGGAAGTGGAAAAACCGAATCATTAAAACAGATTTTGGAATATATCACTGAAACTTATCCACATAAAAGAGGAGTTTGTATAACACTTACTAACGTAGCAGTTGATGAAATAAAGGCAAGAGTTGGCGGAAATAATAATTACATTGTTAAGACTATACACTCTTTTTTAAATGATTTAATTAAAGAATACAAGAAAAATATTCATGAAGTAATTTTTGAGATTTTCAAAGTCGAAAAGATTATCCGAGATGAATTAGTTGTTGGCGAAGATGAAAAAGTATATATCAAAAACGAACATGAAAAGTATAAGAAATTATATGGAAAATACTCTGGAAAGTTATTTACAACAACTGGAGAAAAAACTTCTAAAGTTATAGGTAAAAGAGAATATGATAAAGAACCACTGAAATTCAATGATGATTTAAATGCAGAAGTGGATAAATTGAATTTAAAAATTTTAGAAGCAATTGAATCAATTGATTATAACAAAGTAAGATATAATGAAACGCGTTATAATAATTTTAAAGAATTATCTTTTGGACATGATGAATTATTACAAATTGCTTCATTACTTTTTAAGAAACATAAATTATTAGGGAAAATTGTAAGTGACAAATTTGATTTTATTTTAATTGATGAATATCAAGATACAAATGAAAAAATAGTTGATATCTTTTTAAATTTAATACCTAAAAGCAATAAGACAACAATTGGTTTTTTTGGTGATTCCATGCAAGGAATTTATGATAACGGTATTGGAGATGTAGAAAAAGAAATAGTAGAAGAGAAATTAATCAAAATTGAGAAAGAAGATAATTTTAGATGTTCCGATAAAGTCATTGACTTTATAAATACAATAAGGAATGACGGTCTTGAACAAGAATTAGCTTTAAAAAATGAGGAAACTTTAGAGGATAGAAAAGGAGAAGTGAAACTGTATTATTCTGTTTTTGGAGTTAAGCCAACTACTTTCAGTGGTATTGAAGAAAAAAACAAATACTTTGAGACTCTCAATAGATTAATAATTAAAGTTTCACAGGACAATCCTGAAGTTAAAAAATTGATGCTAACTAATAAATCCATTTCAACCGAGTTAAGTTTTGGCATACTTTATCAAATTTTTAATGACAGATATTCAGAAGTTAAAGAAGAAATTGAAAAGACATTAGAAAGGATTCAACTAATCGAATTATATGAACTTTGTTCCGCTTATAAAAACAAGAATTATAATTTTGTTTTTTTGAAATTAAAGAAATGTGGTTTTGACTTAAAATCTGTTAAAGATAAGGTAAGAATAAAGAGGTTTTTTGATGTATTATCAAATACAAATCAATGTGTTAGCAGGGTTTTAAAATTTGCATTTGACAACAAATTGATAAAAAAATCGGATTCATACAAACAATATATTTCAAATAAAGATGCTTTTCTTGAAAATTTAAAAGCCGACGATAGATTTAAACATTTAGAAGCTTTATATGTTGATGGAGGAGATACTTCTCCAAGAATGTTCGCTTTAGATTCATCTGTATCTGATGAAGAATTTGTTGAGTTTGAAAAAAATATTAAAAGAAAAACATTTTATACTGATTTATTTTCGGATAAATTAAAATTTATTGAAGTTTTAAATTATTATAATTACATAGATGAAAATACTTTATCTGATTATATCACTATGCATAAAACTAAAGGCTCAGGCATAGAAAATGTTATGGTTGTTATGGATGAATATTTTTGGAATAAATATAGCTTTAAATCAATCTACGATGTTCATGAAGAAGATTTAATTAAGAAATCAAAAAATCAAAAACTCTTTTATGTTGCTTGCTCAAGAACTATTAAAAATTTGATTTGTGTTAGATTAGTTTCTGATAAAGAAGAAGAAAAACAATTGTTAGAATTCTTTAAAGGATTTGAAATTGAAAAAGTTGTAATAACATAAACATTCAAACCCTAAAATCCCAAAACCTAATTCTCTAAAAAAATAAAGTATTATAAATACAAGTAATAAAACCAAAATATTAGCTTAATTCAAAATAATTCCTACATTTGCCCTCGAAAATAAAAACAAATGCACAAGATTCAATCACTTTTTAATCTAAATATAGATCGTTTAGCAGGAAGATATCCTGTTGGATGTTGTGGACGTTGTAGGTGTTTTTATGAAATTGAGAGTTAATTTTAGAAAAAATACCAAAATATATACAAAACGTCCTATGAAAATGGGACGTTTTTTTTGTTTTAAAAAGAGAATAGAGAATAGATAAAAGAGAATTTCTATTGAGATTAACCTCAGAAAATTGATTGATAAGGAATTTTTATATTCTTGACAATTTAAAAAAGTAATGAAAAAAGATAGAAATGATTAAAAATGGGATACTGAAACAAGTTCAGCATAAAAAAAATGAAAAAAAATGTTTAATGAATTATAATTATAGCGCAATATAACCTTGAAAAGTAACCAAATGAGAGACAGTCATTTGACACTAATAAGGAATCTACTAGAATAGTGGATAGGATTTTCTATGTTTAAAATTTAGTATAACTAATTGAAAACCAATAAAATAAATTGAAAATAAATTTGGAAGTTAGTTTTTTTTGACTTTATCTTTGCAGCGGAAAATTAGTAATCAGTGTTCAGTGTTCAGTGTTCAGTTGTCGGTTTACAGAAAATAGAAAATAGAGAATAGAAAATAGAGAATAGAGAATAGGTAGTACAATTTATAGTTATACATTATACAATAAAAAAAAATGAGATCACGATATAATTCACAAGTACAGGAAATAAAAGCAATAGCGATGAAAGATTGTTTACTACATAATAAACTGAATGGAGCTCCGAGTTTTGACTTTGGGTTTTACAATATACAGGTGCATCAATGCAAGCCAATGGAATAGTAGTATTCTGTTGTTATGATATGAAGCACCTTTTACGAGGTGCTTTTTTTATGCCTAATAATTACTGATTTTGTAGCTCAAGGGTAGAGCGGTGGCTTGTTAAGCCAATGGTTGTAGGTTCGAATCCTTCCAGAATCGCAAAATAATTTCGTAACTCAATTGGATAGAGTATTGGTTTTCTAAACCAAAGGTTGAAGGTTCGAGCCCTTCCGGAATTACAATGATTTTGTAGCTCAATTGGAGAGAGCAATAGCCTACGAAGCTATAGATGAAGGTTCGAGTCCTTCCAGAATCACAATTAATTTCATAGCTCAGTTGGTTAGAGCAACTGCCTTTTAAGCAGTGGGTCGGAGGTTCGAATCCTTCTGGGATTACTAGAGTTTTTTTAGAAAGGAACTTGGCTTATTGGAGTAATGGCAACCTTCTCGACTGTCTCTCGAGAACTACGAGTTCGATTCTCGTATAAGCCGCTTATGGTGTTTTTAGTTTATTCGGTAAAATATCAAATTGTGGATTTGAAGAACAGGGTTCGATTCCCGAAAACACCCAAGAATAAAGCTGAGAAGATAACGGTGGTTGTTTACTCGCCTTGGACGCGAGAGGTCGTAGGTTCAAATCCTACTTCTCAGACAAAAATTGGAAGTACGCCAAAGTTGGAGAGTTGGGGCAGACTGTAAATCTGTTGCTTTTGCTGAGTAGGTTCGAATTCTACTACTTCCACAAAATTGATTTGTGATATTTGATATTAAGAGGAGGACTGCCAGTGGCAGTCAGGTACAGAGATTTTGACTCTCTTTGTTCAGGTTCTCCCGATAGCTATCGGGACTGAGGAATCAACAAAATGCAGGAATGGCGAAATGGTAGACGCGTCAGATTTAGGATCTGAAATTTGAAGGTTCGAGTCCTTCTTCCTGTACAAAAATGGAACAGTGGTGTATGTGGTGTGCACATTAGTCTGAAGAACTAGAGGTATTCGTTCAACTCGAATCTGTTCCACAAATTATTAATAATTGATTTGAAAGAGTAATTAATTTAAAAAAGAAAAAGATAATGGAATTTAAAAAATACAATTCAATAGAAAATGCTTACCAAAAAGAAGTTTTGGAGCAAATTATTATTCATGGTTTTGAAAAAGAAATCTATGTAGTTCAAGAGAAAGTTCACGGTGCAAACTTTTCTTTCTTTACAGATGGTAAATTAGTAAAGATTGCTAAACGAACTGACTTTATTCAAGAGGATGAAACCTTTTACAACGCTCAAAAAATGGCTGAAAAATACCATGATAATGTGTTGCAATTGTTTAAAAAAGTAAAAGAGCAATTTCCTGAAATTGAAACCTTGGTTATTTATGGTGAGTTGTTTGGTGGTCATTACAATCATAAAGATGTTGTGCCAATAAAAGATGCTATTAAAGTTCAAAAAGGTATTGATTACAGTCCAGATAATGATTTTTTTGCTTTCGATATTAAGTTGAATGGTACGCATTATTTAGATGTTGCTACTGCAAATGCTTTCTTTGAAACAATGAATTTCTTTTATGCAAAAACGCTGTTTGAAGGTACTTTGGAAGAGGCTTTGAGATATCCAAATGAGTTCAACACTAAAATTCCAGATTGGTTGGTTTTGCCTGCATTGGAAGATAATATTACAGAAGGTGTAATTATTAGGCCAGCTCAAGTGAAGTATTTTGGTAATGGTTCTCGCGTGATTTTGAAAAATAAAAACGAAAAATGGTCAGAGAAAACCAAAGTTAAAAAAGATAAAACGGCTCATAAAGAAGTTGTTTTTACTGAGAATGCTCAAACCGTTTGGGAAGAAATTCAAACTTACATTACTACTAATAGATTGTACAATGTATTGAGTAAAGAAGGTGAGTTTACACCAAAAATGATGGGTAAGATAACAGGTTTGTTTGCACAAGATATTTTGACCGATTTTATGAAAGATCAAGCGGAAAGCTTTAACACTTTGGAAAAAGAAGAACAAAAAGGAATTACAAAACGCTTGAATAATGTAATCATCAAAATGATTAAAGAAGAGTTCATGACTTTGAAAGTCTAATTGTTAAACAAAATAAATATTAAAATTATGAGACAAGATATAGTAAAAAGATTTTTAACCAATACCGACGAAACAGGAAGGTTTTTAATGAAGTCGAGGTTGACAGGAATCACGTATTTCGTAGAACCCATTTATAACGGAAAGACGCCTACTTGGGGTGATTTGAATCCTGCAACAGGACAAATTGAAGGGAATTATGGTTCTAAATATACTGGAGCGGTTACTAAAAAAGAATCACTCATTACCGAAGAAAACGGATTTCAAAACATTGGTTATTTCAAGGGAAGTCCTTTTGGAGCCATAGAAGTTCGCGATAAGGAACATCAAAGAAGATTGGGCTTATTGTAATTTATTATCACTGCGCAGAATAATTGCGCAGTGGTTTTGAAATCTTTGTTCAAGAAAAACGAAGTAATTGTTTTTGAAGCTTCTCGATACATTTTTTGGCTAACATGATTGGACTAAAAAGAAGAAAGTAGTAAGCCAAAAAACACTCGAAGTGACGGTAAAGTGAAAAGCTTCTCGATACATTTTTTGGCTCACACGATTGGACTAAAAAAGAGGTAAGTACTAAGCCAAAAAACACTCGAAGTGACGGTAAAGCGAGAAAATGTTCTTTGAATAAAAATATCAAACGAGTCTTGTTGGGTGTTTCTGTATAGCACTATTGTAGTACTCTTTTCGCAATGGCGAATGATGTTGTACTGTTCAACTTGATTTGGAGGTTTCGGATGATTTTTCCAAAAAACCATCTACCACTATGGGTCGTGGGTTCGAATCCCACTCTCGTTTGCGAACGAGATAGTTCAGTTTGGTTAGAACAATAGTAATTTGGATACGCAGGTTCGAATCCTGCTCACACTTTCATGTGATTGACAGCGGTTGTCGCCAACAGACTAAAAATCTGTTTGTCAAGAGTAGCATAGCTCTTAAAATGAATGTACCAAAAAAAAGAAACAGGTTTGTCTTTGTCGGCAAAGGAGAAAAAAAGTGTTCAAATGATGCACTCAAGATACGACCTGAAAATGAAAGGATTTGATTGAAATTTATGTTGCTTTAAGATTTGATTACAAATAATGATTGCGTACAATTTTGAATTTGTAAAAAAGAATGGCAAACCAATGTAAAGGAAGTACAAACACTTTGTTTTCCGTCGGTATCTGAGGATGAGGACAAACAGGTTTTTTTAATAGTAGGAAGTAGGAAGTAGGAAGTAGGAATTAGGAAGTTGGAAGTTGGAAGTAATTAGAAGTTATTAAAAAATTAGTAAAGAATCTGAAACAAGTTCAGATTAAAAAAATAGAAATGATGATTAAAAGAATTCAAGTGAATGCTTACCAAGTTGGTTTGGTGTTCAAAAATGGAAAGTTAGTAGAAGTATTGCAGGAAGGTTCTTTCTGGATTTTTGGCAACAAGAATGTATTGATTTATGAAATGAAACAATCTTTTGTGGCTCCAATAGAGTTGACTATTTTGTTGCAAAATGAGCAATTGGCTTCTATGTTGGAAGTTGTTGAGGTGGCTGATAATGAAATTGCTTTGTACTTTGTTAATGGCATTTTCAAAGAAGTTTTGGCAACCGGAAGGTATGGTTTTTGGAAAGGTTATGCTGAAAACAAATTTGTGAAAGCCGATTTGTCTAAAGTGAATATCACTGAGCAAATTCCAGTTACTTTATTGGAAAATTTGAAAGTGAGACCTTTCACTAGAAAATTTCAGGTGTTTAACTATGAGAAAGCCTTGTTGTTTGTAAACGGTTCTTTTGTGAAAGAATTGACTGCAGGAACCTACTACTTTTGGAACAATGCCATTTCAGTAGAAGTAAAAGGTGCAGATATCAGACAGCAACAAATGGAAATCTCAGGTCAGGAATTGTTGACTAAAGATAAAGCCGCTTTGAGAATTAATTTCTTTGTAAACTATCAAGTAGTTGATGTTATCAAAGCATTGGTTAACAACAAAGAGTTTGATAAGCAGTTGTATGTTGCTATGCAATTGGCTTTGAGAGCTTTTGTGGGTGGTTTTACTTTGGATGAATTGTTGAACAGAAAAGACACTATTTCAAAAGAAGTTTTGGAACAAGTAACTGATAAAATCAACAATTTGGGATTGGTTGTTTTCAATGCCGGAATCAGAGATATTATCTTGCCCGGAGATATGAAAGAAATCATGAATCAGGTATTGGTGGCTGAGAAAAAAGCGCAAGCCAACAGCATCATGAGGCGAGAGGAGACTGCAGCTATGAGAAGCATGTTGAACACTGCCAAATTGATGGAAGAAAACGAAATGTTATGGAAATTGAAAGAGATGGAATACGTTGAAAAGATTGCTGATAAAATTGGTGAAATTACCATTTCAGGTTCTGGAAACGTCATCGGTCAATTGAAAGAGATTTTCGTTAAATAAGAAAAACCACGAATGGGAAACTGTTCGTGGTTTTATGTAAAATATTTTAAAATTTAAAAAATGAAAACTACAGATAAAATTATAATTATAGACCTTGAAGCCACTTGTTGGCAAGGTCCAGTTCCGCAAGGACAAGAAAATGAAATCATTGAAATTGGTTTAGCCGTTTTAGATGTAACAACAGGAGTAACCTCCAAGAATCAAGGCATTTTAATTCAACCTCTAAGGTCAAAAGTGAGTCCGTTTTGTACTGAATTAACAACGATAACTCAAGAATTATTGGATTCAAAAGGTGTCTCATTTGAGGAAGCTATTGATCAATTGGTTGACGAGTATAATCCTGATTTATATACTTGGGCGAGTTATGGTCAGTATGATTTAGACATGCTTAAAAAACAATGTAAATCGTTTGGAGTTTCTTATCCGATGGGTGATGAGCATATTAACGTTAAAGTATTATTTGCCGATGTTTATGGTTTGCAAAAGCCAACCGGTATGAATGGTGCGTTACACATGCTAAATATTCCATTAGAAGGAACGCATCACCGAGGTGTTGATGATGCTAAAAATATTGCAAAGATTTTGCATTGGTGTTTGCAAAAGCAATAATAAATAAACCACGAGTTTAGGCTCGTGGTTCTCTATTTTATTTCATTTTTTATGATGCTTATATTAACTATTAAAAGTTCCTGTTATTCTTCCTGATGATTTTTTTGATGGCTTTGGGTTGCTTTTGGTAATTTCATAGAGTTCACCATCAAAAGTTCCGGATACTTTTTTGTTTTTTATGCTTACATTTACTGTGCCCACAAATTGGTAGTATTTTTTGTTTATTAAAACTACTGAACCATTTTTGTTTCCACTCATAATGGTGTAAGTTCCAGATTTCTTTTTATCGACAATCAAGGCAATTTGTGTTGTTGTCAATTTTTCACTTAAAAGACTTGTTCCAATAGAAAAAGTTTTTTTGTTGGTTTCCGTAAAAGAGGCTTTGTCTTTGTAGGTTTTTTTATTAAAAGTAAATGATATTGAAGTGTTGCTGTTTTGTTGTTCTTGCAGTTCTTTGAGCATTTTATCCACTTTTGGATCACCTGTTTGTGCAATTGAAAAAATAGAGCATAATAGCGTAAAAAATACAATTATTTTTTTCATAAATCAATAATTTTAATGTGGTTAACGGTCGTGAGATATTCTGCTAATTCTGAATTTGATTATTTTATCGGAACTAAAAGCATTGATATAATTGCATCCTTTTTCGGAAGTATCAAATTTTTTATAAACTCCAGAAAACGTGTCTTCTATTCCAAAAAGGTTTCCTTTAGCAAGAATACCTGAGCAGGCTTCATTTTTGTAATCAACTTCAATTTTGGCTTGTTTATCAATTAGTTCTTGTTCCTCAATGCAAGCTACAATGTAAGTTGGTTTTTCAGGTTTTTGAATAATTACTTTATAAATTATTGTTTCATAATTATCTACTAATGATGGAAAAACTCCGTTTACTGCTTTTACTTCAAGTTTACTTGCAACACCAAATGAAATGCAAAACAATTTTAGTTTAGAATTTTCACCTTTCAACAAATCGTAAATCTCTTCGGTTGAATAAATTCCTTTTTGTATGCTTATGTAAACTTCTATTTCTGAAGCTGCTACAACATTGGCTGTGTTATTTGTATCAACTTTTTCTAATAACTCTTTAGTAGGCGTGTCTTTTTTTAGAACTCTTCTATCTACTTGGGCATGAGATAAAGTTGCTACAGAAAATAGTGCTATAAAAAATATTTTTTTCATAATTATTCAGTTTGTTTAAAAATGAAACTGTAATCGCCTGTAAAAGAATTTGATATTGCTAAATTTGGCATTTGATTTGGGTTTCCATCTAAAGAACCTGTTATTGTTATATTACCTGAATTTACTGGATAAACCTGAAGAGCACTATTCTGTTTTTGATAGGTATAATAGTATTGTGTTTTTACAGAAATTATGTATTCTTTGTTTTTTTGCAAGCTTACCGGTGAAATGTTTGTCACCAATTCTACACTTGGATTTGCAATATTTACATAATTGGTAGCAATTGCCAAGCCGGTAACTTTATCCCAAATGGTAACTTTTAAATTTGAATTAGCAACGTGTGTTTTATTTACAAGTGCGTTTATTGTTCCGTTCACTTTTGGAATGAAACTAAATCCCATTTCAGCTTCTCCTCCGGGATTGGAAGAAGTGTTTTTACTAAAGTTAAAACCCGAAGTTTGTAAGAAACCTGACATAGGATTTTCCTCTTGAAAAGTTACAGGAGACGCATCATCGTCTTTAGAACATGAAGTTAATGTTAAAGCTATAAAAGCTATAAAAACGGCTAATTTTTTTGTTGTTTTCATTTTATGTTTTTTTAAAATTATATTCAAAAGTATTTAAAGGAAAGAGCACAAAAAACCACTAATAGATGAACAGCATTTTGAATAGACAGACAACCAATTCTTCTATTATTTCATAATTAAAAAGAAAAAAAGGTTACTTAAAAAGAAAGAAATTTATTTTAATAGAATTGTATTGAGCGCTGTTTCTAGTTTTTGAAGACGTTCTTCGGTAGCCATGTTATTTTGTTCTAAAAGTTGAATTTTCTTTTTTAAAAGTTCGTTTTCCTTACTTAATTCTTGAATAGCTGCAACAGAAAGTGTGTGAATTTGATCGTAATCTACCGAACGAAAATCAGATACTTCTGTTCCGTACACAAATAAATCATCGGTTTGTAAATGAGCAGGAATGGTGCATTCAAAATTGTAATCATCAACTATGTTAACGTCTGTTTCAATGGGTGTTGATTTGTTGTACAATCGTATTTTTTCGCCTTTTTTTATGTTGAAAGGCTTTTCTAAATTAACAGTTAAAGTGTTTTTTA
>JAAFHW010000037.1 GCA_013298525.1 Flavobacteriia bacterium | reverse complement strand
TACTATCATGTATGATATGTACTCAAAAAGTCTGTTTGCAGTAATTTCTAACTTGGTAAAAGAAACTGATGAAGCCGAAGATGTACTTCAAGAAGTCTTTGTAAAGATTTGGAAAAATATTGAATCTTATAATGATTCCAAAGGACGCTTATATACATGGATGTTGAATATTGCAAGAAATACAGCAATAGATAAACTTCGCTCCAAAGGATATAATAACAGCCAAAAAAACCTATCATCTGATAATTTCGTACATCTGTTAGACGACAGCAACAAGTTAATCAATCGCATCGATACAATTGGAATTCAAGAATTCGTAAAAAAATTAAAACCAAAGTGCATCCAATTAATTGAATTGCTATTCTTTCAAGGATACACCCAACAAGAAGCTTCTGACGAACTTGAAATTCCGCTTGGAACTGTTAAAACACAGAATAGAAATTGCATCAATGATTTAAGAACTTATTTACAAGTATAATGAACACACAAGAATATATAGAATCAGGAAACTTAGAACTTTACGTTTATGGTTTATTAAACGAAAGCGAAACTAAGGAAATTAGCGAATTGGCAAAGATCAATCCAGCTATAGGACAAGAAATCATTTCAATTGAAAAAGCTATTCTAAATTTATCAAGCAGTTTTTCTCCAACAATTTCTTCTGAAAATTTTGAAAAAATCAAAGCCAAATTAGAATTGAAACATGGTAAAATTGTAGATATGAAACCAAAATCAAATTGGTCACAATATCTTGGATGGGCAGCTTCAATTGCATTATTAATTGGTGTAGGATATCAATACACCCAATTAAATTCAACATCACAACAATTGAATACTATTGAAACTGAAAAATCAAATCTTCAAAAATCGGTAGTTGAATTGGAATTAAAAAATAAAGAAACTGCAACGGCGTTGAATGTTATTAGAGACGAAAAAAATACAGTTGTAAACTTGGCTGGACAAACGGTTGCTCCTACTTCATTTGCTAAAATCTATTGGAATAAAGAAACTTCAACAGTTTATGTAGATGCAAAAGGATTGCCTGAGCCACCTGAAGGAAAAGTATACCAAATATGGTCTTTGAAATTGAGTCCTACTCTAACGCCAACAAGTATTGGATTATTAGAAGATTTCAAAGGAAACAACGAAAAATTATTTGCTGTTAGCGGAACTTCTGATGCAGAAGCGTTCGGAATTACTCTTGAGCCAGCTGGAGGAAGTAAATCGCCAACAATGGAACAATTATATACTTTAGGAAAAGTATAATTATTTTAAACCCTAATTAAAAAAGAAAGGTTCAACTTAATTGTTGAACCTTTTTTATGTCTAATTCTTTAAAAAATTCTTGTATTTGAAGTAAGCAAATGTTGCTAAGATTGTTAATCCTGCTAGCGAATAATAAAACTCTACTGGAGTTACAACTTTGTCTCCACTCGCATAAGAATGTAAACCTGTTAGATAGAAATTCACTCCAAAATAAGTCATCATGATTGAATAGAAAGCAACTACACTCATCAAATTATAAATCCATAATCCGCGTAAAGCAGGAACGAAACGAGCATGAATTACAAAAGCATAAATCATAATACTAATTAATGCCCAAGTCTCTTTTGGATCCCAGCCCCAATATCTACCCCAAGATTCATTTGCCCATTGTCCGCCAAGGAAATTTCCAATGGTTAGCATTACCAAACCAATGGTTAAAGCCATTTCGTTGATATAAGTGATTTCTTTTATATTCAAACTCATTTTGGCTTTGTTCTTTTCGTTGGTGAACAACATTAAAATTAAAGCTACAACACCTAAAATCATTGCTAATGTAAATGGTCCATAACTTGCAACAATAACTGCAACGTGAATCATTAACCAATACGAATTTAAAACCGGTTGCAAATTAGCAATAGCTGGATCCATCCAATTCCAATGAGCAATCATTAAAATCATAGAAGCTACAAAGGTTCCAGATGCAACTGTTAATTTAGACTTTCTATCGAATGCTAAGGTAAAAAACATCGTTGCCCAAGCTACATAAATCATACTTTCATAGGCATCACTCCATGGAGCGTGTCCTGATATATACCATCTTGCAATTAATCCTAAGGTATGTAAAACAAATAAAACACCAATGAATACATGAAAACCATTGATAATAATTCGAATTGCTTTCTTCTCAAAAAAGATGTTTACAATAGTAAAGACCAACATTAGTACACCACAAAGCATATACAAATAATAGAGATTTTTGAAAATATCATATTTGTTGTACATGATTTCAGAATCAATCTTGTCATCGCTCGGCCTTACAGCTTTACCTTGTTTCTTTTGATAATTTTCCATACCTACTAAGAAAGTATTAGCCATAGTATAGTTATCATCTTGAGAAGATTTCATCAAAGCATCGAGATAAATTGGAAGTGCATTTTTTATAGTATCCAACGATGTTCCAGTAGCATGATTTATTTCTAAATAGGAAGCCCATTTGTTATTTTTATCATTTGGTACAGGAAAGATTTTTAAAATTTGACCACTCAAAGCTGTATTTAATAGATTTACTTTTTTATCAGTTTCTATAAAATCCTTCTCAAATTTACTTGGAACTTGTGCCTTGTAAGCCGATTCTAAATAAGGTGATAATTTATAATTTCCTTTGGCATCAAAAAATGACTTTAATGAAGCATAGGTTTCCTTTTTATCAATTCCGATAATTTTTCTAATACTGTCGTTTCCACTTTTAATGTAAACCAATGGAACTTCATACCAAGCAATAGGAAACTGCGTCATAGAAACAAATACTTGATCCGAATTCATATCTTCGTAAGTATCTTTCTTACTAACTTTTCTGAGTAACTCTGATGAAAAGGTATTTATTGGCTTCATTCTTCCACCTTCATCTTGAATTACCAATCGTCCAAATTGAGCTGCGTGTTTCTCTGAAACTTTATATTTTAAAATAGAATCAACGTAGTTAAATTTTGCACTCTTTGTAGGAACTTTTTCTTTTCCATGATTGTGACCATCGTGATTATTGTGATTTTGAGAAAATCCAGTAAAAGATAACATTAATGCCAAAATGGTAATTAATTTCGACTTTTTATCTTTAATAACTTCTAACTTACGTTTCAAATCAGCAAAACGAGAATGTTTTGTAAACAATATGGCCATCATTGCAAAGAATAAAATAAAATAACCAATATAGGTAATCAAGGTACCCCAAAAATCATGATTTACAGAAAGAACAGTTCCTTTTTCATCTGGATCAAAGTTGGCCTGAAAAAATCTAAATCCTTTGTAATCCAAAATATTATTCATAAAAATTCTTGCGTCAAATTTGTCATTACCGTCAATTACAGTGACTTTACTTTCAAATGAAGAATATCTTTTTTCAGTTCCTGGATAACGTTGAGCAATAAAATCATTTAACTTAAGACTAAATGGCAAAGTGTAAACTTTACTTCCAAAGAAAAAAGTAAATTCTAATTTACCAATTTTAACTGTTTGTGGTACGCCTTGTTTTCCTTTAGAACCTACTAAAGTAATTTCTTTCTCTTGACCTTCTGTTTTTACCTTAAGTACTAAAGCATCTTCTCCATTTTTTGCTTTATAATCACCACTAAATTTATAATCTTTTTCTCCTTTTATAGGTTGATCTGGAAATACAAATTGTGCGCCTCCCATATTATATAGTGAACGAAACATCAATGGTTGAACTACATCTTTAGCAACTGTTCCTTGAAATTTATCTGCCATTCGCATAAAATTTCCTTCAAATGGAACTTCAATTGTGGTTGTTCCGTCTTTAATTGTGATGTTGATTGCGCCTTTAGTATACGAATTTAAAGCAAACAAAACATTGTGAATATTTTGAACTTCACCTTCTTTCAAATAATGTTCGTGACGCTGTCCACCACCAGATTCAACCATTTTTAAATGAAACTTTCCGTTTGGTGTTTCTTTAATTGATTCTTTAGCATCAAGAATAAATTTTTCATATTCTACCTCAAAAGAAGTTTCATTGAATTTATCTTTAAAATTGAAATGATTATCTGCAATTGCTGACAGAGATACTGAAGAAAACAATAATGGATGTTCAAATACTCTTCTTCTCATTTCTCCTTGATATTGTCCATCCACAAAATAAGTAAGATAATTTTTATCAGAGTAGACTTGATTAGAAGCTTCGCCTTCACGAATTGGCATCATACCTTCATAACTTATGTATCTTGTAATTGCTGCACCAACAATAATAAAAATAAAAGAAAGATGTAATAATAAAGTAGCCCATTTCTCTTTTTTCCACAATTGATATCTTGAAATATTTCCGAAGAAATTGATTAAGAAAAAAATATGAATAGCTTCAAACCACCAAGTATTATAGATGATAACTCGAGCTGTATCTGTATTAAAAGCGCTTTCAATAAAAGTTCCGGCTGCCATTGCAACAGCATAACCAATAAATAAAACAGCCATTAAACGTGTTGAGAAAAGTATAGATTTAATTTTTTCCATGAGGATTTAGGAATGATTTTAAAAAAGTGTCACAAAAGTAAATTAAAATTGTGGATTTTTTAAAAATTATAACATCGTTTTAAGGGATTTTTAAGAGACGTTGAGAATATTAATTTTTACTAGTGCTGTAAAATATATTTTCAATATTTTTACCGAATGATTTCAATCACAATAATTGGCTCGGGCAATGTTGCACAACATTTAATAAAAGTCATTTCTAAAACTGCAACTTTAGAATTGGTTCAAGTGTTTGCTCGAAATGTAGATTCAATAATCCATCTCATTGATTCTGAAAAAATCACTAATGATATTTCACAATTAAAAAATGCTGATTTATATATAATCTCAGTTTCTGATGATGCTATTCAATCGGTTTCTAATTCCTTGTTTTTTTCTGATAAATTAGTTGCACATACCTCCGGAAGTGTTGCTATGGAAGAACTATCAGACAACAATAGAAAAGCCGTTTTGTATCCATTACAAACCTTATCCAAGAAAAAAGAAGTCGATTTTACAACGGTTCCACTTTGCATCGAAGCTCAAAATGAAACTGATTTACATCTTTTAACTGAAGTTGCTCAACATCTTTCAGTTCATGTCTACAATGTTGATTCTGAACAACGAAAATCTTTACATGTTGCTGCAGTTTTTGTTTCCAATTTTGTAAATCACTTATATAAAATAGGAAGTGATATTTGTATCGAACACAAAGTACCATTTGAAATTCTAAAACCATTAATTTTGGAAACTGCTAAAAAAGTTCAAATAATGGAACCTAACGAAGCGCAAACTGGTCCAGCAAAACGAAATGATACTTCAACAATAAACAAGCATTTAGCAATATTAACTGATGACAATCAGAAAGATATCTATAAAATTCTAACCAAATCTATTATCGATAATGGCAAAAAGTTATAAAGAAATAATGAATACAATTGACACCTTTATTTTTGATGTTGATGGTGTTTTAACCGATAGTTCTGTTCACGTTTCTCAAAATGGAGAAATGTTACGCATCATGAATATTCGCGATGGTTTTGCCATGAAAGCTGCTATCGAAAGTGGTTATAATGTTTGTATCATTTCTGGTGGAAATAATGAAGGTGTTCGAATTCGCTTGAGAAATTTAGGCATTACCGACATTCATTTAGCTTCTCCAAACAAGGTAGAAACTTTTAAAGAATATACCGAATTATACAGTATCAAGCCAGAAAATGTATTATATATGGGCGACGATATTCCAGATTATCATGTGATGCAATTGGTAGGTTTACCAACTTGTCCACAAGATGCTGTAGCTGAAATCAAAGCAATTTCAAAATATATTTCTCATAAAAATGGTGGAAAAGGTGCTGTTAGAGAAGTTATAGAACAAGTTATGAAAGTTCAAGGAAAATGGCATTTGTATTACAACGGAAAACACGATTAAAAAGTATTCAGTGTTCAGTAATCAGTTTTCAGTTACTTAGATTGTGTTAATTTAGTATTCAGTTAATTAGTTATTTATGACATTTCAAGATTTATTGGCTTATCAAAAATCATTTGCCTTAGCAATGAAAATATTTAGAGTTTCAAAATCCTTCCCAAAAGAAGAAACTTATTCTTTAACAGATCAAATAAGAAGATCATCAAGAAGTGTTTCTACAAATATTGCTGAAGCATACAGAAAACGAGATTATCCAAAACATTTTCATAGTAAGTTAACCGATTCTGATGCTGAAAATTCTGAAACTCAAGTTTGGTTAGAATATTCCATTGCTTGTGAATACATAACAAATGAAACATATACAGAATTATTAAATGATTCAAAAGAAGTAGGAAAATTGATAAATTACATGATTCTAAACCCAAAAAAGTTTGGAGTAAAAGAAGATAAATCGTAAATTCATATACATTATTTAACACTGAACACTGAACACTGAACACTGAACACTGAACACTGAACACTTTAACATGAAATACCTAAAATTAATACGTTACCAAAACCTACTTTTAATTGCCTTAATGCAACTTGTTATTCGGTTTGGATATTTAGAACTCATCAATATTCCGCTTTCACTTTGGTATTGGCAATATTCATTGCTAATTTTAGCAACTGTCTTAATTGCAGCTGGAGGTTATGTAATCAACGATATTTTTGACCAAGAAACTGATGCTGAAAACAAGCCTAATAAAGTAATTATTGGCAAATCAATTTCAGAATCTAAGGCTTATATTATTTATGCTTCACTAACTATAACTGGAGTTGCGTGTGGATTTATTTTAGCTAATTCTGTTTCGCATCCTAACTTTGCAGTGGTTTTTGTTTTGATTGCTACACTACTCTATTTTTATGCAAGTACTTTGAAACAAATAGCTTTAGTTGGAAATATTGTTGTCGCATTGTTATTGGCTTTCAGTGTCATTATTATCGGAATGTTTGACATTTTTCCAAATACATTTGATATCAACCGAAAACAAATGACTTTGGCTTTTAGCATTCTTTTAGATTATGCAAAATTTGCTTTTATCATCAATTTAGTAAGAGAAATTATCAAAGACATTCAAGATGTAAAAGGTGATACTCTTCAAGAAATGAAAACTTTACCTATTACTATTGGAATACAAAAAACAAGAATTATTGCTTTTATAGTATTACTTCTTCCATCATTATATTTACTATATTATTCTAAAACCTATCTTTTTGAAAATAATTTGTTTTATGGATTAGCCTACGTATTAGCTTTAGTTGTTGCGCCAATGATAATGTGTCTAATTCAAATTTGGAACGCCAAAGAAAATAGCGATTACAAAAAAATTAGTACGCTTTTAAAATGGATTATTTTCTTCGGAATTTTATCAATCGCCGTCGTTACTTTAAATATCAAATACAATGCTTAAGGACTATAAAATAATTTTAGCATCTGGTTCACCACGACGTCAACAATTTTTTAAAGATTTCGATTTACAATTTGAAATTAGATTAAAAGAAATTGAAGAAATCTATCCTGAAAATCTAAAAGCTGAGGAAATTACAAATTATCTTGCCGAACTAAAAGCAAAAGCGTTTGAAGGTGAATTAGCAGATAATGAAATCTTGATTACGAGTGATACTTTAGTTTGGTTAAACGACAAAGCATTGGGCAAACCAAAGGATTATGACGACGCTTTTCAAATTTTAAAATCGTTATCCAATCAAACGCATGAAGTAATTACATCGGTTTGTTTTAAAACAACTTCTAAAACGGAAACTATTTTTGAAATAACAAAAGTATCTTTTCGAGAATTATCTGATGATTCAATACGTTACTATTTAGACAATTACAAACCATTTGACAAAGCTGGTGCCTACGGAATTCAAGAATGGATTGGTCTGATTGGTATACATAAAATTGAAGGTTCTTACACTAATGTCGTTGGTTTACCTACAGAAAAAGTATATACTTATTTAACATCTTATTTGGATTAAAGTGCGTAAATTTACAATTCCCAATAGTCGTAAAATTTATGGAAACCGAAGAAGAGATCAATGCTAAAATTTTAAAAATTACAATGGTTATTCAAGAAAATTATCCTGAATTATCAAAGTACTTAAATGAAATGCCTATCACAATTCCAATTGATAGTAGCCCAAAAGTTAATGTAAAAAACTTAGAAAAATATTATGATTCTTTGGTGGAACTATTTAGAAATTATGTTGCAGAACATCAATTAAATTACATTAATCAGCATAAAAATTCAGGTCACTTATAATTACATTAAAATGTGATTTATGTAAAATTTACAACAAATAATATAACACATTTGAACAAATCATTTATCAATTTTACACTTACAAATTAAGTTTAACTAAAATTGAAACAAAATGAAAAAATTCACTTTCTACACTATGATGTTGTTACTAACTGTAACCATCTTTCCAACCAATTCTTTTGCAATTAATGAAAAGGTTCCTACATCATCAAGCAATCCAAAAGAAGTACCTGCTGAAGTAAAACTACTACTAAATAGATTGGAAGAAATTAAAAAAATGGACAAGTCCAATCTAAATTCTACAGAAAAAAAAGAACTTAGAAAAGAAGTTAAAGCAATTAAGAAAACTTTAAAATCTACTGGTAATGGCGTTTACTTATCTATTGGTGCTATAATTATCATTGTTCTGTTATTAATTTTATTGCTATAAGTAAGATGAAATTAAAACTATTTATTTTTAGTTTACTGCTTATTGCAACTAGTACTATTCAAGGTCAAACCGAAGTAAAAATTACTTTTGGATCTCCTCCTGAGTGGGCACCAGCAAATAGAGTTGAAACTCAATATTATTATTTGCCTGATATTGATGCTTATTACGATGTCCCATCTGCTCGGTTTATTTACATAAAAAAAGGTAAATGGATACGTGCTACTTCATTACCATACAGATATAGAAACTATAATTTGAGAGGTGGAAATATTATTTATTTAACAGATTACAGAGGAACTTCACCATATAAGTTTCACAAAAATCATAAAATAAAATATCCCAAAAAAGCACACTCACCTAAAGTTTATGTTGTGAAAAAGGAAAAAAAGGAAAAAGGAAAAAAGAACCCTAAAAAGGAAAAAAACAAAAAAGATTAGAAATCAAATCAAAAGCAATGTTTCATTATGTTGCTTTTTTTTGTTAAAGAAATTCCAAATTTTTAAAAAATAAAACTTCACTTTATATTTATTGCTACATTTGATGCTATTGCAAAATAATTGTATCCAATGCAGAAATATTACTCTTTTCTATTCCTTCTTTCCTCTTTAATTGTTTTTGGTCAACGTCCTCAAAAACCAAATGCTGTAGAGATTTATCATCAAATTGAAAAACTAAACTTTTTAGGTTCTGTACTCTATGTAGCAGCGCATCCTGATGACGAAAATACACGTTTAATTTCCTATTTATCAAATGAAAAAAATGCTCGCACAGGATATCTTTCTTTAACTCGTGGCGATGGTGGTCAAAACTTAATTGGTCCTGAACTACGCGAATTGCTTGGAGTTATTAGAACGCAAGAACTTATTGAAGCTCGAAAAATTGATGGTGGCGAACAATTATTCTCTCGTGCCAATGATTTTGGTTATTCTAAAACTCCTGATGAAACATTACAAATTTGGGATAAAGAACAAGTATTAAGTGACGTGATTTGGGCAATTAGAAAATTTCAACCCGATGTAATTATCAATCGATTTGATCATCGTTCACCAGGAACGACTCATGGTCATCATACAGCTTCTGCAATGTTGAGTATGGAAGCTTTTGATAAAACTAATGATGCCTCTGTTTTTCCAAATCAATTGCAATACGTTGCTACTTGGCAACCCAAACGTGTGTTTTTCAATACTTCATGGTGGTTTTATGGAAGTAAAGAAAAATTTGAAAAAGCAGACAAAACCAATTTAAGTAAATTGCAAATTGGTGTTTATTATGAACAATTTGGTAAATCCAATCAAGAAATTGCAGCTTTAAGTAGAAGTTGTCATCAATCACAAGGTTTCGGAAATACCGGAACTCGTGGCGAAGAAGACGAATATTTAGAATTTCTAAAAGGTGAATCATTGAATGATAAAACCAATCTATTTGAAGGAATTGACACCACTTGGAATCGTGTAAAAGGTGGAAATGCCATTGGAACAATTTTAGAAAACGTACAAAAGAATTTCGATTTCAAAAACCCTGAAGCCAGTATAGCAGAATTGGTAAAAGCCTATACTTTAATTCAAAAATTAGAAGACAATCATTGGAAAACCATCAAATCGGAAGAGATTAAAAAGATAATTGCAGCTTGCGCAGGTTTATATTTGGAAGCCGTTGCCGATGTTCAAGAAGTTGCATTAGGAAGCAAAACTAAGGTAAAACAAGAAGTTATCAATAGAAGTTCTGTAAAAATGAATTGGATTTCTAGTATCGATAGTTCTAAAAAAATTGAGCTTCCATTTAATAAAGTAGTTAATAACAATATTGAAGTTGAAATGGAAAACAACGATCCATACACAAATCCATATTATCTAAACGAAAAAGGAACTGAAGGAATGTATGTTGTTAATTACCAAAGAAATATTGGTAAGCCTGATGTTATTTCTAGGATTTCTGAAACTTTTTTAATTGAAATCAATGGAGTTACGATTCCTTTTGAGAAAAACATAGTATACAAATACAATGACGATGTAAAAGGTGAAGTCTATCAACCACTTGATATTGTTCCTGTTGCCACTTCTTCTATTCAAGAAAAAGTATATATTTTTCCCAACAATAAAGAAAAAGCTGTTGTTGTAAAAATAAAAGCTGGTAAAGAAAACATATCGGGTTCGGTAAAACTAGAAGTTCCACAAAATTGGATAGTCACTCCTACTTCAATTCCGTTTACATTGACTAAAAAAGGTGAAGAGCAATTAGCTGTTTTTAATGTAATACCATCAAAAGAAGCTTCTGAGGTAACTTTGAAAAGCATCATCACTATTGATGGACAAACTTATGATAAAGAAAAAATAGACATCAATTATCCGCACATTTACAAACAAATGGTTTTAAAACCTGCTGAAGCAAAAGCTATAAAACTGAACATCAAAACTAAAGCAGAAAAAATCGCTTACATCATGGGCGCAGGAGATGAAGTTCCAAAAAGCTTAACGCAAATGGGATATGAAGTTTCTATCCTAAAACCTGAAGAAATTGCAACAGATAAACTTCAAGATTTTGATGTGGTTATGACTGGAATTCGTGCTTATAACGTCGTTACAAATTTAGGTTTCAAACAAAATATTCTTTTTGATTTTGTTAAAAATGGTAAAACGATGATTGTGCAATATAATACTCTTGACGATTTGGTTACCAAAGAAATAGCTCCATTTTCTATAAAAATTTCAAGAGATAGAGTTACTGAAGAAAATGCAGAAGTACGATTTTTGAACCCAAATCATCCTATTTTGAATACACCAAACAAAATAACATCTGAGGATTTTAAAGGATGGAAACAAGAACAAGGTTTGTATTATCCAAGTGAATGGGACGCTAATTTTACGCCGATTATTTCTTCAAATGATAAAGGCGAAAAAGCTAAAGATGGTGCTATTTTAGTAGCAAAATATGGCAAAGGAAATTACATTTACACAGGAATCAGTTTCTTTAGAGAATTGCCAGAAGGCGTTCCTGGTGCATTTAGATTATTAGCTAACATGATTGCAATCGGAAAATAACTATGGAATCAAAAAAACATAATAAATGGAGTAATAATTATACTTGGCTTTTAGTAATGAACGCTATTTATATCATTATTTTTTTCATGCTAATGCAAATTTTCTCTTAATATGCAAAAGATAGATTGGATAATACTTTCGGCAACACTCTTATTTATTGTAATATATGGAGTATACAAAACCAAAGGAAGTAAAAACGTAGAAGATTATATTTTAGGAAATAAACAAACCAATTGGTGGACTGTTGGTCTTTCTGTTATGGCAACCCAAGCAAGTGCCATCACTTTTCTATCAACACCAGGTCAAGCCTATCATGACGGAATGGGTTTTGTGCAATTCTACTTCGGTTTACCAATTGCAATGGTAGTAATATGTTTCACATTTATACCTATTTACCATCGATTAAAAGTATTTACTGCTTATGAATATTTAGAACAACGATTCGATTTAAAAACGCGTTCCTTGGCTTCTATCCTATTTCTTATTCAACGTGGTTTAGGAACTGGTTTGACTATTTATGCACCAGCAATTATTCTATCAACATTATTGGGTTGGAACCTAACTTTACTAAATATCATCATTGGAATTTTAGTAATCATCTATACTTTTTCTGGAGGAACTAAAGCGGTAAACGTTACTCAAAAACAACAAATGTTTGTCATCATGAGCGGAATGTTCATTACGTTCTATCTAATCTTACACATGTTACCAAATGAAATGACTTTCAGTAATGCAATGCATATTGCTGGAGCTAATGACAAAATGAATATTGTAGATTTCTCTTTTGACCCAGAAACTCGTTATACTTTTTGGAGTGGAATTACAGGAGGTTTCTTTCTGATGTTATCCTATTTCGGAACCGACCAATCGCAAGTTGGACGCTATTTATCTGGAAAATCAGATAGAGAAAGTCAGAAAGGTTTGATTATGAATGGATTTCTAAAAGTACCAATGCAGTTCTTTATTTTGCTAACTGGAGTAATGGTTTTTGTGTTTTTTCAATTCAATGATGTACCACTTAATTTTAATCCAGTTAATAAAATAGCCATTGAAAAATCAGAATATGCTAATCAATATCATGGTTTAGAAACCCAACTAAAAGCACTTACTGAAGAAAAAAAAGAATACAATTTACTCTACATGGATCATTTAAATCAAAATTATGACAATCCAATTCTTAGAAGTAAATTATTGGCAATTTCTGGAAAAGAAAAAGATTTGCGTGACCAAGCCAAAGATTTAATTGCCAAAGCCGATCCAAAAGCAGAAACTAATGATAAAGATTATGTGTTTCTCTATTTCATACTAAATTATTTGCCAAAAGGACTCATCGGATTATTACTTGCTGTAATATTATCTGCAGCTATGTCTTCTTCTGCTTCTGGACTAACTGCATTGGCTTCAACCACTGCTATTGATTTGTACAAACGTAATGTAAAAGGTGAAAAATCTGAAAAGCACTATGTAAATGCCACTAAATATTTTACACTACTTTGGGGTGTAATCGCAATACTTTTTGCTTGCATCGGAACACTATTTGAAAACTTAATCCAATTAGTAAACATAGTAGGTTCTATTTTTTATGGTACCGTATTAGGAATATTTTTAGTTGGATTTTATATCAAATTCGTAAAAGCAAGGGCTATTTTTTGGAGTGCTGTTGTAAGTCAGTTAACAATTTTCTACATATACTATTTAGATGTTGTAAGTTTCTTATGGCTTAACTTTATTGGTGCCTTGCTTACAATTCTTCTCTCCATGCTATCACAAGTTATTCTCAAAGAAAAGAATACAACAGAAATCACAGCATAAAAAAAACGTCCCAATTTCTTGGGACGTTTTTTTATATATTAAAAGTAAATTATTTTTTACTCCACTCTTTAATACTATCGTTATTCATTTTAACGTAATCACCATTTCCGTCTTTTTCAGCACCAGCTAACGATAATTTTGCAGTTTCAATAGCACCTTTTTTATCACCAAGTTTTCCTTGAATTAATGATTTTAAACGTAAGTGCCAATATGGAGCTTCCTCACCTGGTTTTACCATAGATACAGCTTTGTTAACATATTCTAAAGCTTTATTCAAATCACCATTAGATTGGTAGTAGTATTGAGCTGATGAAAAGTAATCTCCAGCTGTTGGTCCTGCCAAAACTTTAGTAATACTTGCCATTGCCGCTTTTTGAGTTGGTACTTCAAATTTCATTGAAACCATAGTTTTTTCCCATGAAATGTCTAAAGTTGCGCTATCATTGGTCAAATTATTAATTCCAATTGTAAAAGTTTCAACATTATTGTTCAATACAACTGGGTCAACATTTAAACTTACTGCCACTTTATTTACATCATAATTTTCAGGTAAACCCCAATTATCAGTAGTTGTATAAAGGATGATTTCCCACATATCAGCTTTTGGTAAAGTGAAAATAGCATACTTCCCTTTTTTAACGGTTGTTCCATTTATAACTACATCTTCACTAAAAGAAACTGTTGAATTAGCATTCGCACCAGTTCTCCATAATTTTCCAAAAGGAACTAAATCACCAAATACTACTCTTCCTTTTGCACTAGGACGAGAATATTCTACAGTTACATCTGTAAGACCAACTACTTGATTTAAAACAGATTTCGGACTTGGTTGTGGTGTTTTCACCTGAGCTTCTACAGCGAAATTAGCAATCGCAATTGCCAATAAAAGAAATATTTTTTTCATGTCATTTGTTTTAGAGTTCCAAAATTACAAATTGTATCGGCTTCAAATGTTAATTTAAACTTAAATGATGTTATTTTTTGTTTAACAAATATTTTAAATAGTTAAACATTTATTACCTTTACAACGAATTAAAAGTACAATTTAGATGAAAATTTACAGATTACATACCAAACAAAATCTTCCTATTTCAATTGATGAAGCTTGGGCGCTTTTATCAGATCCAAAAAATTTACAGAAAATAACTCCTGAATATATGGGTTTTAAAATCCTTTCTGGTGCTGACAGACCAATGTTTCCTGGACAAATTATTCAATATATAGTAACACCTGTTTTAGGAATTCCGGCAAAATGGGTAACCGAAATCACTCATGTTGTAGACAAACAGTATTTTGTTGATGAACAACGTTTTGGTCCCTATGCGTTATGGCATCACAAACATTTTATTAAAGAAATTCCTGGTGGTGTTGAAATGGAAGATATTGTTGATTATAAAGTTCCAATGGGAATTTTGGGTCAACTTGTCCATCCCTTTTTGGTTAAACCAAAGCTTGATGAAATATTTGAATACAGAAGAAAAAAATTAATTGAAATGTTCGGAGAATTTGACAATAAA
Organism: Flavobacteriia bacterium; assembly: GCA_013298525.1. GTDB lineage: Bacteria > Bacteroidota > Bacteroidia > Flavobacteriales > Flavobacteriaceae > Flavobacterium. Next base: position 7,986 of record JAAFHW010000037.1, on the reverse strand, counting down.
AATTCCAAATAATAAATTCCAAATTCCAAAATTTTAATCATGAAAAACATACTATTAATTGGTGGTTCTTACGGAATAGGTTTAGCCATTGCAAAAGAATTACAATATGAAAATAAGGTTTTTGTAGCTTCAAGAACCAATGCAGAAATAGCAGAAATGCATGTAACGCACATTCCATTTGATGCTACAACTGATACTTTAGACACCTCCAAACTACCAGAAGTAATCGATGGTTTGGTATATTGTCCTGGAAGCATCAATTTACGTCCGTTTCGTGGATTAAAACCTGAAGCATTTGAACAAGATTTACAAATAAATTTTATAAGTTTGGTGAAAGTTATTCAAACTGTTTTACCAAATTTAACTGCTTCCAATCAATCTAGTATTGTGCTTTTTAGTTCAGTTGCTGCTAGCATGGGAATGCCTTTTCACACTAGTGTTGCAGCTGCAAAAGGTGCTATTGAAGGATTTGCAAAAGCATTAGCAGCAGAATATGCTCCAAAAATTAGAGTTAATGTAATTGCGCCTTCATTAACTGATACGCCATTGGCTGAAAAGTTTTTGAGTAACGATGATAAAAAAGAAAAATCAGCACAACGTCATCCTTTAAAAAGAGTTGGAACCTCTGAAGATATGGCTCAAATGGCAAGTTTTTTATTAAGTGAAAAAAGCAGTTGGATTTCCGGACAAATCTTCCATGTAGATGGTGGAATGTCAACTTTATTAGTTAACGGATAACAATAAACTAGAAACAATAAACATTCGAATGAACATATTCTGGTTTAGAAGAGATTTACGATTAGACGATAACGTTGGACTTTTTCACGCTTTAAATAGTGGTGAAGAAGTGCTGCCAATTTTCATATTTGATGAAGCCATACTTTCTCAACTTCCAAAAGACGATGCTCGTGTAACTTTTATTCATCAGCAGTTAGAAAACATCCAAAGCCAACTGAAAGAAATCGGCAAATCGTTAGCTGTTTTTCATGGAACTCCATTGGAAGTTTATCAAAAGTTGATTTCTGAAAATGATATTAAATCAGTTTATACCAATCATGATTACGAACCTTATGCTCGCAAACGTGACTTAGATTTGTATCATCTTTTTAAAGAACATAATGTAGATTTCAAAACCAGCAAAGATCAAGTTATTTTTGAAAAAAGCGAAATTGTAAAAGACGATGGAACTCCTTATGTTGTTTACACTCCATATTCAAATAAATGGAAAGAAAACTTCAAAAAAATCCAATTAATCAACTACAATTCAGAAGATTTTTTAGACAAAATTACACTTCACTCCTATCCTTTTTTGAGTTTGACTGACATTGGTTTTGAAACTTCACCTATAAAAGTTTCTTCTTTTGATATTTCAAATAACTTAATCGATAATTACGAAGCAACTCGAAATTTTCCTGCATTAAATAAAACCTCATATTTAGGAATTTATCTCCGATTTGGAGCAGTTTCTATCAGAAAAATGGTTGCTAAAGCTTTGCAAAGTAAAAACGAAACCTTTCTAAAAGAATTGATTTGGAGAGAATTTTTCATGCAAATTCTATGGCATTTTCCACACACTAATAAATCAAGTTTTCGACCAAAATATGATGCTATCAAATGGGATAATAACGAAGATTTATTTAAAAAATGGTGCGATGGAAAAACTGGTTATCCTTTTGTAGATGCTGGAATGCGCGAGCTAAACGCAACTGGACACATGCACAATCGAGTGCGAATGATTGTGGCTAGTTTTCTGTGCAAACACTTATTGATAGATTGGCGTTGGGGCGAAACCTATTTTGCAACAAAACTTTTAGATTACGAACAAGCAAGTAATGTTGGTAATTGGCAATGGGCCGCAGGAAGTGGTGTTGATGCTGCACCGTATTTTAGAATTTTCAATCCAACAGAGCAAATCAAAAAGTTTGATAAAGATTTGAAATACATTAAAAAATGGATACCCGAACTAGAAACTCAGTATTATCCGAGTCCAATTGTAGATCATAAAGAAGCTAGAGAAAGATGTCTGAGAGTTTATAAAGATGCTGTGGGGTAAAGATAAAACGTGTTAGTAGGTTTCTCCTCCTTTGGAGGAGTGTCCGAAGGACGAGGTGGCATTTTTTTTTAAATTAATATAAAAAATAGAGGCGGTTTCATTCGTTATTAATAGAATAATATTCTATAACAAATAATTCTAACTCTTTCATAACATTATCTAAATCGTGCAAAACTCTCAAATTTGTAGCTTTAAATATCTTTAATCCAAAGGATTCTAGATAATCCTCACGCTTTTTATCATACTCTTCTTTATCATTATGACTTTCACCATCAATTTCTACAATAAGTCCTAAAGTCTTAACATAAAAATCAACAATATAGTTACCAATAATTCTCTGTCTATCAAAATCTATATTATGAAAACCTCCTTTTTTTACTTGTAGCCAAAAAGCAACCTCTGGATAATTTTCTGCTTTTCGTAAAGCTCTTGCTCGAGATTTCAAATTAATATTATATGGCAAATTTTCAACGAAATTTCTTTTGATTGGGATTTCGTTTATATAAGTTAATATTTGTTCCATAATACATTTAATTTTCCACCTCGCCTTTCTTGCACTCCTCCAAAGGAGGAGAATACTATACTGAAATCATTCTAATCCTATCAAAACTCAACTCATTAAAATTGCTAATCACTTCATCTGCTTTAGAATAATCTTGCATTTTTGAATTGACACTATCATAACCAATACAATAAATACCAGCAGCTTTTGCGGCTAAAATTCCGTTGGTGCTATCTTCTATTACAATACAATTTTCTCTTGAAGTTTCTGATAAAAAAGCAGCATGTTCAAATATGGCAGGATGCGGTTTCGACTTTGGAAAATCTTCTCCAGAAACAATATGAGTAAAGTATTGATGCAAATCAAATCGATTGAAAATCCTATTTATAGTAACTTTTGCCGATGAAGACGCCAAAACCAATTGCATACCCTTTTGATGCAACTCTTTTATCAAATCCTCCACACCATCTAATAAATATAAATCTTCTTTTTTATCGAAAGCATCATTGAATAAATTACGTTTGGTTTCTACTAATGTCTGAACATCTTGCTCCAAATTAAAATGTGCTTTCAATTTTTCAAAGATATTTTTAGTAGAATTTCCTGTAAATGAAGCATAGATTTCTGGAGTGATTTCTATATTCAATTGTTTAAAATGTTCGTTATAAGCATAATGATGCACAGGTTCTGTGTCCACAATTACGCCATCCATATCGAAAATTACTGTATTTATCATTTTGTATTTGCCACAAAGGCGCTAAGACGCTAAGTCTTTTTAAAACTAATTACTCTTTTTTTATCAAATATCGAATCACCGTTTCTGCCATGTACAAACCAAAAAGTCCTGGCATGTAGCTGTTGGTTCCGTAAAACGATTTTTTAAAGTTACTTCCATCAGTCATTTTCAAACTACTTTCGTCTTGAATTTCTGAAGAAAAAACTACTTTTAATTTATCAATCTTAAACTCTTTCAAACGTCTTCTGATGGTTTTGGCAAACATGCAATTTACCGTATTGGTAATGTCTGCAACTTTTACTTTGGCTGCTTCCATTTTTCCGCCTGCGCCCATTGAAGAGATTATTTTTACACGTTTGCGTTTAGCTCCTACAATCAGATTTAACTTTGGCGTTACGCTATCAATACAATCTAAAACGTAATCGTATTTTTCTTCTACAATTTCAAAAGCTCTTTCAGGTGAAAGAAATTCTTGTACTCGTGTCAAATTTAACTCAGGATTTATATCCATCAAACGATCGCCAACTACATGAACTTTTGGTAAACCTTCGGTAGAATGTAACGCTGGTAATTGTCTATTTACGTTAGTGATATCAACCACGTCACCATCAACAATAGTCAGACTTCCAACGCCTGCACGAGCCAAAAACTCGGCTGCAAAGGAACCAACGCCACCAAGTCCGACCACTAAAACATTAGCGTTTTTTAAATTATTTAATCCTTCGGGTTTGAATAGTAATTCTGCTCTTTCTTGCCACTTTGCCATAATTCAGACATTTTAGATTTTTAGATTATTGGATTTTTAGATTTGAAAACAGTACTGAAATTAGCATTTACTAGTTCTATCAAATCTTCAATTTTTATGTTTTTGTATTTTGCTGCTAAAGTATAAACTTCTTCTAAGGTTTCTTCGATTGTATCCGTTTCAAGGAAAAATCTATCATTTGGAACAGATTTAAAAACAGTTTCCAAATCGGGATTTCTTAATAAATATTTTCCGAAAGAAAGATAAAATCCGTTATCTATCAATTGCTTTGCAACTTGTTCATTTTTAGAAAATCCGTGAATGATTATTGGAACGGTAATTTTCAATCTCTTTTTTATTTCAATCAATTCATCAAAAGCAGCAACTAAGTGCAAAACTAAAGGTTTTTGATATTTTTCTGCTAAGGCAATTTGCTTTTTAAAAACTTCAATTTGTATGTTTAACGGAATTTCAATTCGCTTGTCTAATCCACATTCACCAAGAGCTAAACATTCGCTCATTTGAATTTTTTTTTCAATAGTTTTCAAGTCATTTTCTAAACGATTCTCATCAATATACCAAGGATGAATTCCTATAGAATAGTTTGGAATGGTGACATCAAATTCCCAAGGATATTGATTGACCAATTCAAAAATATCAGATGAACTTGTGAATTTGTGCGTATGTAAATTGAAATACTTCATTAGTCATGAAACTTCTTAACTCCTGCCAAAATCTCGACATTCAAATCATTTTCCAAAGGAACAATCGGACAAGAATACTTATGATTATAGGCACAATAAGGATTATAAGCTTTGTTGAAATCAATTTTCCAAATCTTGCCTTTTTGAATTCTCAAATCTACATAACGACCACCAATGTAACTTTCTTTTCCTGAAGTCAAATCGGAAAAGGGTAGAAATAAATAATCATCAAAACCTGGTTTTTTAATCAACTCAATGTTTTGATACAAATTCAATTTGCAAGCAACACCATCAATAGTAAAACTCAACTCTCCATATTTTACATATTCTGGAAGTCTATCGGTTGATGTTTTCATCTTAAAAACTTTCTCTTTTTTAGTTCTAACAAAAGTTGCCTCAACTATATACTTATCGCTAATTGGAAAAAAATCTAAAGCCTTGAAATTTTTTAAATCTTCTTTTGTTAAAGGACTTTTCTCTTTATCGGCATAGTCGAAATTAAGATTATCTTGAAACTCTTTAGAAGTTTCAGCCGTTTTATCTTGAGCACTTGATACTAAAAAACAAGAAATAAGAAGGAAAGTGAATAACTTTTGCATCAGAATAATTTTTACAAAAATAGTTCAAAAGATGTTATACCACAAAGGCGCAAAGCCACAAAGTTTTATACCTTTGTAAAATAACGAATGATTCATGTTTAAAAACGCTTTCCGCAAGTATATCGATAATTTTAGAGGGTTTCGAAGAGAAGTTTGGATACTTACTTTGATAACCTTTATCAATCGTGCTGGAACGATGGTTTTGCCGTTTTTATCAAAATATTTGTATGAAGATTTACATTTTTCTGAATTACAAATTGGAAACATTTTGGTTTGTTTCGGATTAGGTTCTATGTTAGGCTCATGGCTTGGCGGAAAATTATCCGATAAAATAGGATTTTACAAAATAATGATTTTCAGTTTGTTTATTAGCGGATTGATGTTCTTTGGCTTACAATATGTAACAAGTTATATCGGACTTTGTATTGCTGTATTTTCAATTATGGTGGTTGCCGATATGTTTCGTCCTGCCATGTTTGTTTCACTTGGAGCTTATGCCAAACCTGAAAATAGAACTCGTGCCTTGACGTTAGTTAGATTAGCCATAAATCTTGGCTTTGCAGCCGGACCTGCTTTAGGTGGATTAATCATTATGAACATTGGTTACAAAGGACTTTTTTGGGCAGATGGTGCCACATGTATTTTGGCTATTTCAATCTTCTGGCTATTAGTAAAAGAAAAGAAAAAACCTGCCGAATCAAAAGAAGCAAAAGCACTTCTTGAAGCCAACCGAGAATCAGTTTTCAAAGACAGACCTTTTTGGATCTTCTTATTTATGTGCGTCATCACTGGAGTTTTATTTTTTCAATTGTTTACCACGATTCCATTATATCACAAAAAGCAATTTGATTTGAACGAACTTCAAACAGGTTTGCTCCTTACTTTAAACGGAATTCTAATTTTCTTCATGGAAATGCCTGTGGTAAGCTACATCGAACGCAATAAATTGAATAAAGTAAAGGTTGTTACCATCGGTTGTCTGCTTATGACTATTAGTTTGTTTTTACTTTTAATCAACTTTTGGGCAGGAATATTAATCATTATGATGTTGTTTATGACTGTAGCTGAGATGTTTGCATTTCCATTCTCCAATTCATTTGCTATGAGTCGAGCGCCCAAAGGTCATGAAGGCCGTTATATGGCCATTTTCACAATGAGTTTTAGCGCTGCACATATTTTGAGTGCTAAAATAGGAATGGGTGTTGTTGCTGCCTATGGATACCAAATGAACTGGTTGTTCATGGGAATTCTAGGTTTAATCGGAACTGCTGCTGGTTATTGGGTGATGCGATTGGTAGCAGAAGAAAAGTTAAAAATTAAGAATTAGTAATTAATAAATGGAACTATTTATAGAATTACTTTCGTTTATTGATGACCATTTTATTGATGGTATTTTCGTCAGTGTTCTTTTGATAATTATTGTTAGAAAGTTTTTAAAGTCAATTAAAACAGGAACTGCTCTTGAAATAATAAGCTATTTGATGGTTATTTATTGCTTATTATCAATTATTTACCTTTTTCTAATTTCAGTAGTTAAAGTAGATTCTGAACTGTATGCTTCTTTTATAAATCGAGCTACAGGAATTTACAAATTGACCTATATTTTAATGCTTCTTGCACATTCATTTCTTCCATTGCTTCTATTATTTAAGAAATTTAGAAGTAAGTTATACCTTGTCTTTTTCATTGCTTTATTTATGAATTTGGGTTGGCTATTTGAATCCTTTGTAATTCATTTAACCACTATTCACAGAAAATTCGACGATGATCGAAATGCCTTTTTGCCTTTTGACAGTGATTTAATTATTTTTGGAAAAGGATTTTTATTAGGAATTGTAGCTTTAATAATTGGGAATATAAAGGAACACCGATTAGTGAAAAATTAAAAATTGATAACTACTAATTATTATAAAAATCTTCTTCTAATTTCTTGAAAAGATTGATTTAAATGTATCATTTCCTCAATGATTTCTTTTCTTAAAATGTCAATATTATCTTCTTTTAAATATTTTGCCCAAGCGGTTTCTTCAAATAAAGTGCGGATTTGCTTAATTAATTTTGTTGTTTCTGAAGATGATCTTAAAACTTTATCGGAAGAATAATTTGAACTTTGTTTGTGATAAAAGTTGACCGTTTTAGACTCATAATTGGCTTCAAGAAAGTAAATCTTACCTACATCATTATCGGAATAAAAATCAGACCAATTGGCGTAACCGAGTTTAGTTCTATTGGAATTTGAAGGTTGCAATTTAGAATTTGCATCTAATCTCCATTTGCAATTGGCTACTCTACTCCAATGATTGGATAAACGATAGACTCCATTTTCTACAAAATAATAACAACTACCCGATTTGCTTTTGTAATTTAATTTCAAATCTTTAATTGCATCTACATCGACTTCTTTGAAAATACAAAAAGTGTATTTGTGAAAATTGGTTTTATTATACGTTTTAATTGGCATTACTTTTTACTATTGGAACAAAAGTAAGTAATTATTTTTTGCCACAGATTATATGGATTCTATTGATTTTAATCCTTTCTTTTAATTTCTAAAATAAGCATTCTAAAGTTCAAACGTTAAATTTAGTTAATTAACTATAAAAATAGTTGTGTAACTAAAAATATAGTTATATGTTTGTCTTGTAAA
>JAAFHW010000036.1 GCA_013298525.1 Flavobacteriia bacterium | reverse complement strand
AACAGGTTATACTGGTTCTGGTGGATTTGAAATTTATTGCAAAAATTCAGAAGTAGAACAAGTTTGGAACAAAGTTTTTGAAGCTGGAGCTGCTTTTGGAATCAAACCAATTGGTTTAGCTGCAAGAGATACCTTGCGTTTGGAAATGGGATTCTGTTTGTATGGAAACGACATTAACGATACAACTTCGCCATTAGAAGCAGGTTTGGGTTGGATTACAAAATTCACCAAAGAATTCACCAATTCTGAAAACCTAAAAGCTCAAAAAGAAGCTGGAGTTTCTAGAAAATTAGTAGGTTTTGAATTAATCGACAGAGGAATTCCAAGACACGATTACGAAATCGTAGACGCAGAAGGAAACAACATCGGAATTGTAACTTCAGGAACACAAGCACCAAGTTTAGGAAAAGCCATCGGAATGGGTTACGTAAAAACCGAGTTCGCAGCAGCAGATTCTGAAATTTACATCCTAATTAGAGATAAAAAAATTGCTGCTAAAGTGGTGAAAATGCCGTTTTATAAAAAAGCATAAGTTTCTTTTGAAATTTTGTTGAAAAAAGTACTTTTGCAAACTGTAAATAAGAAATAAATAATTATTAAATGTTGAATATTCAATTTTGAATATTGAAATACATGAATTGAAATGGGAAGAGCGTTCGAATTTAGAAAAGGTAGAAAAATGAAACGTTGGTCAGCAATGGCTAAAGCGTTTACTCGTATCGGAAAAGATATTGTAATGGCAGTAAAAGAAGGTGGTCCAAATCCGGAAGCCAACTCTCGTTTACGTGCTGTTATTCAAAATGCGAAGGCAGCAAACATGCCAAAAGAAAACGTAGAACGTGCCATTAAAAAAGCAACTGACAAAGATACTGCCAACTATAAAGAGCAACTTTTTGAAGGTTATGCACCACACGGAATTGCACTTTTAATTGAAACAGCAACTGACAATAATAATAGAACAGTTGCAAATATTAGAAGTTACTTCAACAAATGCAATGGAACTATGGGAACGCAAGGTTCGGTAGAATTTATGTTCGATCATACTTGTAATTTCAGAATTCCGAATAACAATATTGACATTGAAGAAATGGAATTAGAATTCATCGATTTTGGAGCAGAAGAAATCTTTGCTGATGAAGATGGAATCTTAATCTACGCACCTTTTGGAAGTTTTGGAGCCATCCAAAAAGAATTAGAAAACAGAGGAATCGAAATTTTATCTTCTGGTTTTGAAAGAATTCCACAAGTAACTAAAAAATTAACCGCAGCTGAAATTGCTGACGTTGAGAAACTAATCGAAAAGATTGAAGAAGATGATGACGTAATGAACGTTTATCATACTATGGACGAATCGGAGTAGATTTATATTCAAATAATTATTTAAAAATCCGTTTTGTGAAAGCAAAGCGGATTTTTTATTTAATATTTCTACTATTAAAAAACTTAAAAAGATACTGTATAGATACTATATAGATAAAGCATGGATAAAGCATGGATAGTGTATGAAAACGATATAAAAACAATAATCAAAAAACACAACAATTTAACACCATATTGTAAAGTTATAGTAAGTTATAAGAATAAGACTTTATACAACTACTATATCAAAAATCAAATTTAAAATTCTAAATAGATTAAAATCCTTTTTGTGAAAGCAAAGCGGATTTTTTTTTTCACAAAATATTAGCATTTGTAAAAAAAATTGACACAGCAATATTAGTTACTTTTACAAGAAAAAAAATGGCGCGATTTCAAGAAAACGACCTTCCAAAAGCCAAACTCAACGCAAGTACATTAAGTAAAGCTCTTTTAATATTCAAATATGCCGACAACCACAAATGGAAATTCTATTTGGGATTGTTTTTCCTTTTACTAACTGGCGGAACAGCATTAGCATTTCCAAAACTTATGGGAATTTTGATTGATTGTGTGAAAAATAATGATTTATCAAAAGCCAATTCGATAGCTTTAGGATTAGTTGGAATATTATTTTTACAATCTTTTTTCTCCTTTTTTAGAATCTCATTATTTGTAAATTACACCGAAAATACATTAGCAAATTTACGATTGGCTCTTTACAGTAATTTGATAAAATTGCCAATGCCATTCTTTACTCAAAAAAGTGCAGGCGAATTAAACAGCAGAATTAGCACTGACATCAATCAGATTTCTGATACTTTGGCGACCACAATTGCTGAATTTTTAAGACAGTTTATTCTAATTATCGGAAGTTTTATTTTATTGGCAAGCATCAATTTAAAGCTAACTTTAATGATGATTTCCATTGTTCCTTTAGTTGCTGTTGCTGCAGTAATTTTTGGTAGGTTCATCAGAAAATATTCTAAAAACTTACAAGATCAAGTTGCTGATAGTCAAAATATTGTGGTAGAATCTTTGCAAGCAATTACGGTTGTAAAAGCATTTGCTAACGAATGGTATGAAATTGCACGCTACAAAAACAAGATTTCAGAAGTAGTCAAAGTTGCCATTAAAGGAGGAAACTATCGCGGCTATTTTGCTTCATTCATCATCTTTTGCCTATTCGGAACGATAGTTGCCGTAGTTTGGTATGGAGTTACCTTGAGTATTAAAGGCGAAATGACCGTTGGTGATTTAATTTCCTTTGTATTATATTCTACTTATGTTGGTGCCTCTTCTGGCGGAATTGCAGAATTGTACACTCAAATTCAAAAAGCCGTTGGAGCAACCGAACGTGTTTTTGAGTTGTTAGACGAAACTCCAGAAAAGATAAACTCCAATCAAAATCAATCCACTGAAAAAATCAAAGGAAATGTTTCCTTTCAAAATGTACAATTTAGTTATCCATCACGACCAGAAATTCAAGTGTTGAAAGATGTAAATTTTACAGCAAACTATGGTCAGAAAATTGCCATTGTTGGTCCGAGTGGTGCCGGAAAATCAACAATATCTTCACTCCTATTGCGTTTTTATAATATTGATGCTGGACAAATTTTAATTGACAACAAGAATATCTACGATTATGATTTAGAAAATCTTCGTGGCAATATGAGTATAGTTCCGCAAGATGTGATTTTATTTGGCGGAAGCATTCGCGAAAACATCGCCTACGGAAAACCAAATGCCACCGAAGAAGAAATTATGATTGCAGCCAAACAAGCCAACGCCTTAGATTTCGTAAACGGATTTCCTGAAAAATTCGATACATTGGTTGGAGAACGCGGTATAAAACTTTCTGGTGGACAACGTCAACGTATTGCTATCGCTCGTGCTTTATTGAAAAATCCAAGTATATTAATTTTGGACGAAGCTACCTCTTCATTAGACAGTGAAAGTGAAAAATTAGTACAAGAAGCTTTAGAAAATTTAATGGAAGGCAGAACGAGTATCATCATTGCACACCGACTTTCAACAATAAGAAGTGCAGACGCAATATTAGTTTTAAATGATGGAAAAATAGCTGAAAAAGGAACGCACAAAGAACTACTCGAAATTGAAAATGGTATTTATAAGAATTTGAGTAATTTGCAGTTTAGTGAATATTAAATAAAATAGCCACAGATTCACAGATAAAAAAATCTGTGAATCTGTGGCAAATGATTATTTTGATTTTCTTCGTTCTCTTTCTGCTTTCAATAAATTCAACTCTCTACTAGTTTGTCCGGCAACAGAAGTATTTTCTTCGGCACGACGAATTAAGTAAGGCATCACATCACGAACTGGTCCAAATGGTAAATATTTTGCAACATTGTATCCGTGTGAAGCTAAGTTATAACTGATGTTATCACTCATTCCGTAAAGTTGTCCAAACCAAATTCTTTGATCTTTAATTTCAATATTATTGGCTTTCAACATTTCCATCAATTTATAGGAGCTTTCTTCATTGTGCGTTCCAGCAAAGATGGCCATCTTATCGATGTGTTTCATCATGTAATCAACTGCAACATTATAGTTATCATCAGTTGCTTGTTTAGAAGCGCAAATTGGTGTTGGATAACCATTTTCTTCGGCTCGTTTGTGCTCTTTTTCCATGTAAGCTCCACGAACTAATTTCATTCCTATATAAAATCCATCAGCTTTTGCTCTTTCGTGCAATGCTTTTAGATAATCCATTCTGTCCCAACGGTACATTTGTAAAGTATTGAAAACAATCACTTTCTCTTTGTTGTACTTGCGCATCATGTCTTCTACCAAATCATCTGCCGCATCTTGCATCCAACTTTCTTCAGCATCAATTAATAAGGCAACATCTTTACTATGAGCTGTTTTACATATAATTTCAAAACGTTCTTTAACTTTATCCCATTCTGCTTGTTCTTCTGCAGAAAGTGGTTGCTTCTCTCCTACTTTTGTATATAAATCTAAACGACCTAAACCTGTTGGTTTAAAAACCGCAAACGGAATCGCCTGACGTTCTTTAGCAAATTCAACTGTTTTTAAAGTCATTTCTAAAGCCGCATCAAATTGCGTTTCTTCTTCTTTTCCTTCTACTGAATAATCCAAAACCGATGATACGCCTTTGGTATACATTTTATCAACAACTGAAAGGCAATCTATTTCATTTACACCACCACAAAAATGGTCGAAAACAGTGGCACGAATTAATCCGTCAACTGGTAAATGTGCTTTTAAAGCAAAGTTGGTAACTGCAGTTCCAATTCTAACCAATGGTTCATTGGCAATCATTTTGAAAAGAAAATAAGCTCTGTCTAATTCAGTATCACTTTTTAATGAGAAAGCAACTTCAGTATTGTTGAAAATTTTGTCCATCGAAATTTTATTAATTATGCAAATATAAATAGATTTTTAGAATTAATTTTATGATTTTAACCACAAATTCCTATACTTTTTATCTTTATCATAATCGGAGGCTTGTTTTTCAATATTAAAATAACGATTTCCTCTTGGATCATTACCTACTCCCGCCAAATAAGCCCAATTACCCCAATTGCTACAAACATCATAATCAATTAGTTGCTGTTCAAAATACGCTGCTCCATAACGCCAATCGAGTTTTAAATCATTACATAAATAACTAGCCACATTTTGACGACCACGATTACTCATGAAACCTGTTAACTTTAATTCAATCATATTGGCGTCAACAAAATCGACTCCTGTTTCACCATCAATCCATTCTTGGAGTTGACTTGTGTTATGTTTGTTTACAGGTATTCCTTTGCTTTGAATTCCAGCTTGTTGAAAGAATTTGGCATTGTATTTTTTCATCATAAATCTAAAATAATCGCGCCATAACAACTCAAAAACCAACCAATATGTCGATTCATTAGCTCCAAATTGCTTTTCATATTTTTTTAATTCATCATAAATAAATCGTGGCGAGATACAACCTAAAGCCAACCAAGCCGAAAACTTTGATGAATAATCGGCGCCAACCAATCCGTTTCGAGTTTCTTTATATTCTGAAATGCACTTAGTTTCGGAAAAATAGTGATTTAGCCTAGCTATCGCTTCTGTTTCACCACCTTTAAAAGGTAAAACTGCTCTTGAATCTATTGGCTGAAATTCCAAACCAAATTCTTCTAAAGTTGGTAATTTTAAAGATTCTATTTCAGGAGATTTAAACTCTTTTGGTTCTTCAAATGATACTCTGATAAAAGAATCTTTCTCTGTTTTTTTCCTGAAATTGGTAAACACATCTGGAATATCTTTTATTGAAAACGGCAAATCTTCAGCATGATATAATGTACTTGTGCTGAATGTTTTAAGCTCACATTTCAATTTGAATAATTCCTCTTGGACTCTAGCTTCTTTTTGTTTTTCTTCATAGGAAACTTCACGTTTTGCAAAAACTTTTGATACTTTGTATTCTTGTACAATTTTCGGAAGTTCAACTTCAGGTTTTCCTTTTACAATCAATAATCCTGAACCAATTGCTCGTAAGTTTTTATCCAAATCAATTAAGGATTCTAATAAAAATTGGGCTCTAAAACTTCCAGTTTTCTTGAAACCAAATTCTGTAGCTTCAAATTGAGAGTCATCAAAACAATATACTGGAATAATTTCATCGCTTTGAGCAATCGCTTTGATAAGTGTCTCATTATCATGTAATCGTAAATCAGTTTTAAACCAAACTATACTCCTTCTCATAATTCATTTATATTTTTCAAATAATAATCAGCTTGTTCTAATAGCGCTGTTTTGTCTTCGGGTTTCATTTTTCGCCAAACATTATACATCATTCCGATTCGTGGATTTTTTCCTAATTTATCTTCATTTCGGCCATAAAAATTCCAATACAAACTATTGAATGGACAAGATTTTTCGCCAGTTTTTAGTGCTTTTTTATAAAAACAACTACCGCAATAATGACTCATTTTATCAATGTACGATGCCGAACTTACATAAGGTTTTGTGCCTACAATTCCGCCATCCGCAAATTGACTCATGCCACGAGTATTGGTAATTTCAACCCATTCAAAAGCATCGATATAAATTCCAAGATACCATGCATCGACTTCGTCTGGATGAATTCCTGCTAAAAGCGCAAAGTTTCCTGTAATCATTAACCTCTGAATGTGATGAGCATACGCGTAATTCAAGGATTGATTTATAGCATCTTTAATGCAATTCATTTTGGTTTTTCCGGTCCAAAACCAATTGGGCAATTTTTCTTGATTGTTGAAGAAATTCATGCTTGCAAATTCTGGCATTTTGTTCCAATAAATGCCTCGCATGTATTCACGCCAACCAATTATTTGACGGACAAAACCCTCTAACTGATTGAATTCAATTTCGTTTGGACGCTTTTGCCATTCTTCAATACATCTATCGACAACTTCTTTAGGTGAAATCATTTTTACATTCATAGAAAATGAAATTCGAGAATGATATAAAGACCACTCGTTTGGAGTCATCGCATCTTGATAACTGCCAAATAATTGCAAACACTCTTCAGCAAAAAAATCAAGTAATTCAAGTGATTGTTCTCTATTTATTGGCCAAACAAAGTTTTTAGCATCAATAGTTCCAATGGTTTTTATATCGGTTTTTGTTATTTCTTGATAAATATTGAATACATCATTATTGAAAACTAAAGGAGTAATTGGCTTGTGATTTTTCGGTAATTTCTTTCGATTTTCACCATCATAATTCCATTGACCTGTGAGCGGTTTATCGCCTTCCATCATGACGTTGTGCTTTTTTCTCATGGCACGATAAAAACTTTCCATCAAATAGATTTTCTTGCCTTCAAAGAAATCTCCGAGTTCATTTCGAGAAGTAAAAAAGTGTTCTGAATCAACTACAACACTAGAAATTGAAATAGTGTTACAAAGATTTTTCAAATCCAAATCAACACGATATTCATCTGGGAATTGATATTCAAAATGTTTAAAATTATGTTCGGAAATTAAGTTTTGAATATTTTTTTCAAAGGATTGAAAGTTATTTTCCTCATTTAAATGAATATAGATAACTTTATGATTGTTAGTTAGTAAATTATTTTTAAATTCTTGCATTGCGGAAAATATCCCAACTACTTTTTGAATGTGATGCATAGCATAATCGGTTTCGGAACGAATTTCCATCATCACATAAGTAACCGAATCATCGATAGTTTTAAACCAAGAATGATTACTATTTAATTGATCTCCAAGAATTAATCGTAACGTTTTTGACATTATATATTTTTTTTGAACCATTAAGAAATTAAGAAAAATTAAGGCTTAAAATGTTTTATAAAACTTCCAATTTTAATGACTTTAAACTAAAAAAACAGATAGTAAAAAATCTTAATGAAACTTAATACCTTAATGGTTTTAAATTATTTATTCATTCTACACTTATCACTACAATATTTTACTTCGTCCCAAACTTTTTCCCATTTTTTACGCCAAGTGAATGGTTTTTGGCAAACGATGCATGTTTTACTTGGAAGGTTTTGCTTTTTTACTCCTCGCATTTTTAGGCATATTTGGGTTACTTACGTGTTTTTTCAAAATTCGTTTTCCTTCTTCTTTAACAGCATCATTTTTACGGAAACTCCAAACGATATCACTTGCTTTTTTTCGAGTTTCATCGATATCAACTATCGGAAAAGGATAATCTTTACCAATTTCGCAATTGTAAAATTGTTGTTCTATTGCGTTTAATTTCCAAGGCTCGTGAATCAATTCAACAGGAACTTCAGCCAATTCTGGAATCCATTTTTTGATAAAAATACCTTCTGAATCGTGTTCTTCGGAGTTTTTAATTGGATTATAAATTCTAATTGTATTAATTCCTGTTGTTCCCGATTGCATCTGAATTTGTGGATAATGAATTCCTGGTTCATAATCTAAAAATTGTCTTGCCAAAAAATGTAATTCGCGCCAATCTTGCCATAAATTGAAAGTAAAAAACGAAACCACCATGGCTCGCATCCTAAAGTTTATATAACCAGTTTGAACCAAACATCGCATACAAGCATCTACAATTGGAACTCCGGTTTTGCCTTCTTGCCAAGCTTTTATATAAATTTCGTTTTTTGGTTTAATTAAAGAATCATAAGCTCGATTTGCATTTTCAAATTCCATTCGGCATTCGTCTTCAAATTTTTGCATAAAATGGCAATGCCAATGCAATCTTGAAACAAAATTCAACATAGCTCTTTTGTTTTTGGATGCTTCATAATGCTGATTGGTGTATTGGTAAACCATTCGCATACTGATGTTTCCATAAGTCAAATAAGGTGACAATCGGCTGCAACCTGTTCGACTTAAATTAGGTTTAGAAATGTGTTTGCTATAATTCACATGACGTTCTTTAACAAAACTATCTAAATAGCGCCAAGCCCAATATTCACCGCCTTGTTGGAAGTTTTTATTTCGTGTTGTTATTTCTGTTGGAAGTTCATTTCCTTTAAAATTTTGATAAAAATCAGCTTCCAAATTTTCGAATTGAAACGAACTCAAATCAATCATTTTGGGTTCTGCTCGCATAACTTGTTCCCAACGTTTATCCCAATTACTTCTTGATTTTAACTTGCGAATAACACCATGCATTTGTGATTGTTTCCAATAAATTTCATTAGAATCAAAAAAACGTTGCATTGCAATATCTCTATCGAAAGTGATTTTATTTCCAATTTCTTGATGTGAGAAAACAGTTTTTATGTCATAAATTTTATTCAATTCATTAAAAACAGCTTGGACTTCACTATGAAAAATATAAATACTTGTAGCAATTGAATTTAATTTGACTTGCATTTCCTGCAACGATTCATAAATAAACCGCCAATGACGAACATCAGAATCATCATAATTCATTACAGAAGGTTCAAAGAAATAAACTAATAAAACCGGAAGTTCTTCCTGTTGAGCCAAATAAAGTGGTTCGTGATCTGTAAAACGTAAATCACGTTTGAACCAAACAATATTTATAGCTTTTTTATTCAATTTTTAGAGTAATGAGGTAATTTCTTTATCAGGTTTTGCGTAGCTTAATCGGTCTAACTGAATTGTTTTATGATAACTATCTAAACCCGAACAAGTGATAGTATTGGCTTTTTCTAAATCAATAAATCCATCTTCTAGCAAACAATTTTCTGGAATATAAATTTGAGTAATTTCACCAATAATCATAGTTGTGCTGTTTATAGAAATATCGATTTTTTCTTTAAATTCTACTCCTAATTGAATGTTACTTTCTGCTACAAAAGGTGCGTGAAAACCGTTTTTATATTCTGACTTTAAATTAGTTGCATCAAATTCAGAAATTCCTTTTTCGTATCGAGCCGAAGTTTGATGTGCTTGCTTGTAAATGGATTCATTAATATGATTGATTGTAAAAAATCCTGTGTCCAAAATATTTCGCATCGTATCACGCTCTGGTGGACTTGGACGAAAAATCAATCCAATTAATGGCGGATTGGCTCCAATATGAAAAAACGAACTAAAAATGGCTAAGTTTTCGTTACCATTTTTATCAGAAGTTCCAACTAAACTAACACTTTTAAATCCGCCTAAACTATTTATTAGATGAACTCTTTTTTGTTTTTCAAGTTCTTCTATTTGATTTTTATTAATAAAAGTTTTTACCATTTTTAAATTTTAAAGCAAGATGAACCCATTTTCTTTCACTGTTCAGTTTGAAAGTACCAATATGTTCTTTATTCCATTCGTTTGGAGCTATTAATGAAAGTGAATTTGTTCCGTCATTATTGGCATACAAGTGATAAATCTCACCAATAACTGGTTCAAATGAGAACTTGGAGTTGTAAACCAATTCGTTCCATTCAAATTCTTGCATTAATTTTTCATATTGAATTTTAAGTTCGTTAAACTTATTTTCAAACTCTTTATTTACATTGTTTATTCCTCTACTTTTCCACGAAACAACATCGTCCATTTTGATAACTGGAGCGCCAACACTTGTAGAATAAGACAACAAACTCGCATTGTAACCTTCCTCTTCTGAAAAAACTACATTATCTGGTTTCTTACTATCCATTTTTTAACGTTTAGAAATTTTATTATTTGAAATTGAACGTTGCAAATTGCATTTAAATCGGTCAATGCCTTCAACACGTTTCGCCACATGTTTAGTTTTGCAATTTTCAACTCTTTCACGCCACAATTTATAGCTACTGAATTTCAATTCTTTTTTCATTAAAGCCTTTACTTCGGATTCTGACAAGCCAAACTGAAACTTGATAGCATCAAATGGTGTTCGGTCTTCCCAAGCCATTTCAATGATTCTATCAATCTGAATATCAGTTAAATTTTCTTTTTCTGAGGTTGCAATTATCGGTTTCAAACTATATTTTGTTTAACTTTTATAAATTTTAATTAAACAAAAGTAATCATTTTACACCAAGCTAAAAGAATTTTAACTAAAAAATAAGTTATCGCTAAAGTTTAAATGGATAAAATAATATCTCTATTTTTGTTCAAAATAAAATTTGTATGCAATCTATCGAAGCCAACGGTTACCAAATATTTTTCAATGAAACTGGATATGAAAAAATAAACCTCTTTATATCTGAAAATAATTATTCCTCTATTTTCATTTTAGTTGACGAGCATACTAATGAATATTGTCTTCCAAAATTCTTACCCAATTTGGCTACAGAAATTCCGATTGAAATAATTGAAATTGAAGCAGGTGAAGAAATCAAAAATATTACAACTTGTGTTGAAATTTGGTCAATTTTATCTGAACTTGGAGCTGACAGAAAAAGTTTGATAATTAATCTAGGTGGTGGCGTTATTACAGATATTGGCGGATTTATTGCTTCTACTTTCAAAAGAGGAATTGATTTTATAAACGTTCCAACTACACTATTAGGAATGGTTGATGCCTCAATTGGTGGAAAAAATGGAGTTGATTTAGGAAATTTAAAAAACCAAATTGGTGTAATTAATGTTCCGAAAATGTTGTTGATTTCAACAGATTTTCTTGAAACTTTGTCGCAAAGAGAAATGCGTTCTGGATTAGCAGAAATGCTAAAGCATGGTTTGATTTATGATAAAAATTATTGGGAACAATTTTTAGATTTAACTAAAGTTGATTTTGCCGATTTTGATGCTTTAATTTATCGTTCAATAGAAATTAAAAACGAAATTGTAAAGCAAGATCCAACAGAAAATGGCATTCGAAAAGCATTAAACTTTGGTCACACTCTAGGTCATGCAATTGAAAGTCATTTTTTAGAATCGGAAACACCGCTTTTACACGGAGAAGCCATTGCTATTGGAATGATTTTAGAAAGTTATATTTCAAAAGAAAAAGAATTGCTTTCTAACGAAGAATTTCATCAAATTAAATATATTATTTCTAACATTTATGAACCTCATAATTTTAGTGATGAAGACATTATTTCTATCCAAAATTTACTCATTCACGATAAGAAAAACGAGTACGGAAAAGTTCAATTTGCATTAATAAATGGTATTGGAAAAATTATCATAAATCAATCTGTTGAAAATGAATTAATTATTAATAGCTTTCGTGATTATAAATCGTAATATATTTTTATAAAAATTATTGCAATTCGGTAATTTTATTTTTTACATTTGTCCTGATGAAAAACAATACTAACACTACTACCAATAGCACTTTCACGCTAAAAACCAATTCTGGTTTTCAAGTACTATGTGTTGCGTTTTTAACATCTATTCGGACTATTTTAGGCTTGTTTTTAGAATTATTCAAATCTGAAACTGAAAAACTTCCTATTGTTTATGCTAATATTAGGGTTTGAGAAAATTAGATTAACTGTAATTTAAATAATCTAATTAATTTTCAAAATCAAATGAATACAAAATATTTCGACCTAATTAATCAAACTTATTATTTTCCTCAAGAAGAATTTACATTAAATAAAGATAGTGAACTCCTTTTTCATAACATCGATTTAATGAAATTGGTTGAGCAATATGGTACACCATTAAAATTTACTTATTTACCTCAAATTTCTAATAACATTAAAAGAGCTAAAAATTGGTTCCGAAATGCAATGGAAAAAAATAATTATGAAGGTAAATACTACTATTGTTATTGCACTAAAAGTTCTCATTTTGAATACATTATGAGTGAAGCTTTTAAAAATAATATTCATGTTGAAACTTCATCTGCATTTGACATCAACATTGTTGAAAATTTATTAGAGAATGGTAAAATCAACAAAAGCACTTATGTAATTTGCAATGGCTTTAAAAGAGATCAATATGTTACCAATATTGCAAGATTAATCAATAATGGTCATAAAAATACTATTCCAATTATTGATAATTATGAGGAATTAGATTTGCTTCAAGCAGAAATTAAAGGAAAATTCAAAATTGGAATTAGAATTGCTGCCGAAGAAGAACCAAAATTTGAGTTTTATACTTCTCGTCTTGGAATTGGATATAAAAACATAGTTCAATTTTATAAAAAACAAATTCAAGAAAATGATCGATTGGAGCTGAAAATGCTTCACTTCTTCATTAATACAGGAATAAACGATACTGCTTACTATTGGAATGAATTAGTAAAATGTATTAAAGTTTATATTCAATTAAAAAAAGAATGTCCTTCGTTAGACGGATTAAATATTGGTGGAGGTTTTCCAATCAAAAACTCTCTTGCCTTTGAATATGATTATCAATACATGATTGATGAAATCATAAATCAAATAAAAATTGCTTGTGAAGAAGCCGAAGTTGATGTGCCAAATATTTTTACAGAATTTGGATCGTTTACAGTTGGTGAATCAGGTGGAGCCATTTATCAAGTTTTATATCAAAAACAACAAAATGATAGAGAAGCTTGGAACATGATTGACTCCTCATTCATCACTACTTTACCAGATACTTGGGCAATCAACAAACGATTTATCATGCTTGCCGTAAATAGATGGAATGATACCTACGAAAGAGTTTTACTTGGTGGAATGACTTGTGATAGTGATGATTATTACAACTCCGAACAAAACATGAATGCCATTTATTTACCAAAATACAATAAAGAAAAACCACTATATATTGGATTTTTCAATACTGGTGCCTATCAAGAAACTATTGGTGGTTTTGGAGGATTACATCACTGTTTAATTCCACAACCAAAGCATATTTTAATAGACAGAGATAAAAACGGAATTATAGCTACCGAATTATTTTCTGAGCAGCAAACAGCTGAAGATGTAATGAAAATTTTAGGATATAGTAAATAATAAATAAAACAGTTTGAAGTTTTCAAAAAATAGTTTTTCTTTGAGGACCAAACTACAATAATAAACATTAAACACACAAAATGAGCAAAGGACCAATAAGTCAGTTTATTGAGAAGAATTATCTTCACTTCAATGCAGCTGCTTTAGTAGATGCTGCCAAAGGATATGAGCAACATTTACTAGAAAATGGAAAAATGATGATAACTTTAGCTGGTGCCATGAGTACTGCTGAGTTAGGAAAATCGCTAGCAGAAATGATTCGTCAAGATAAAGTACACATTATTTCATGTACTGGAGCTAATCTTGAAGAAGACATTATGAATTTAGTTGCTCACAATTCATACAAAAGAGTTCCAAATTACAGAGATTTATCTCCGCAAGAAGAATGGGATTTGTTAGAAAATCACTACAATAGAGTTACCGATACTTGTATTCCTGAAGAAGAAGCTTTCAGAAGATTACAATCACACTTATTTGATATTTGGAATAATGCCGATTCAAAAGGCGAACGTTATTTTCCACATGAATTTATGTATCAAATGATTAATTCTGGTGTTTTAGAACAATACTACGAAATTGATCCGAAAGATTCTTGGATGGTTGCTGCTGCAGAAAAAAACCTTCCAATTGTAGTTCCAGGTTGGGAAGACAGTACAATGGGTAATATTTTTGCTTCTTATTGCATCAAAGGAGAATTCAAACCTACTACAATGAAAAGCGGAATTGAATACATGATGTGGTTAGCCGATTGGTATCCTAAAAATTCAAGCGGTAAAGGTGTTGGTTTCTTCCAAATTGGTGGTGGAATTGCAGGAGATTTTCCTATTTGCGTAGTACCAATGTTGTACCAAGATATGGAAATGCATGATATTCCGTTCTGGAGTTATTTCTGTCAGATTTCTGATTCAACCACTAGTTATGGTTCGTACTCAGGTGCGGTTCCAAATGAAAAAATCACTTGGGGTAAATTAGATATTCATACTCCAAAGTTCATCATTGAGTCGGATGCAACCATTGTTGCTCCATTAATTTTTGCATATTTATTAGACCAATAAAATACATTTATGAGAAGAGTTATTGTTGATTATGCTAAGCTAACTGGCGATATTTTAAACTTATTAGTAGAGAAATTTCCTGAAGGATATGACGATAGTGATATCATCCGTTTCAGAAATGCTCAAAACGAACTTGTTGAAGCTGTTGAAGTAAGAACTGAAGACACTATTTATTTAGTGAAAGTAAGTACAAAACTTGCAAGCAGAATGGAAAAATTTGATGAAGAAGACGATTTGGATTCAGTAATCGAACCTATTTCTCCAGTAAAAGGTCTAGACTTGGACGACGATGACATTCCAAGCGATGATGACGATGAAGAAGAAGATTTACTAAAAGACAAAGGCGGTTCTGACGATGGTGACGACGACGACGACGATGATGACAATGACGACGAACCATCAGACAACTTTGACGACGATGACGACGAAGAATAAATAATTTAAATTCCAATATTTTAAATCCCAAATTCCAATATTTAGTAAGGAATTTGGGATTTTTTATAAACTAAATTTTGGAATTTGGAATTTCTCTTTTGGAATTTTTTCTAAAGATATCTTTCTTCAAAAACTTTTTGATGATGATTCTGATGACCAATAATTATGAAACCGAGTGCTCTAACCGACATTGGATTGTTATTTGCATAACCAACTCTCAAAAGCTGTTCTTCATTAAACGATTTGAATAATAATAAAGTAGCATGACGAACTGCCGAAAACTCTGTTAGCAATTCCATGATGCTTCTTTTGTTTCCGTTGGCTGCGTTGGCATAATCGTCTTCTTCATAACCTGGTAATTCGGTTTTGTCATTTCTAGCAAAACGTAAAGCTCTGTAAGCAAAAACTCTTTCGGCATCAATCGTATGCTGAATAATATCCTTAATAGTCCATTTTCCCTCAGCATAACTGTAATCAAATTTTTCCATAGGAATATCTTGTACAAATTTGATATAACGATGTAAAGAAATTTCTAGTTCTTCTACAAGTGTGTATTCATCAGAAACTTGTGCGACGTAGTTTGCGTAAAATGGTGCGTATTCGCTGGAGTTTAGTTGGGTTGGTTTCATAGGTTGAAAAAAGTTATTTAATTCGTCGTCCTTTTTTAGATAAAATTACTAACGTTCGGTGCCTTGCTTTAAGTGGCAATGATTAAGCACTGACGCTAACAAATATAATGAACTTTGAATAACAATTTACCAATCCGAAGCGAATAATTCTCTCACCAAGCGCTTGTTCAAAAAGCCCAAGCCTTTTCCATTGAAGCAAAGCGTTGTTAGCGACAGTTTATTTTGCCAAAATCTATGTAATCTTCTTTGAAATTTTGAGGTTCGGGTAAACAAGTATTTAATAACACATCATTTAAATTTCTTCTTTCATATTGAATGTCAATTTCATTTTTATTATTCACTAAAATGGTATAATACCAACCTTTGTCAAACTTTTTCTTTGATTTAAATTCAACAATATTTGTTGCTGATCCAAAAGCTTTGTGACAAATTTCAAGTTTATAATTAACACCTTTTTTTTCAATGATTTTTCCATATGTAAGTATTGAATTTTCGTCTACAAATTTATTCCTCGATTTTACCATTTTACCATCAGTAATACTTATCACTATTTCGTTTAGTTCATATGTCACAAGTGAAATTTGGTTTTCTTTAAACGAAACTTTTGGTTCGTTAAAAATCCAGGAAAAATGAGATGCAGATGATGATATATTATATCCACAATCTAAAATATCGCCATATTTGATAGATTTTACAAGTAGTCCATTATTGAATATTATAACCATTTCTAAATCATTATCTGGTGTTTCAGCTGGCCAATCATTTATCACAACAATGTATTGTCCATCATTAGAAATATAAGCGGTTTTATCTGAAGCAATTATCTCAATATCATAGATTTTGGTTTTATCTTTAGAGTTGTATAATGACCATTTAACTTCCTTAGTTGACTTATAATATTCATTGCTTATCAGTACACTGTCGATTCTGACTTGTGATATCTTAAATTCGAAAACATTGTTAGAACTATTAAAACTATTGCGATATCTTGGCTCATCAGCATTAACTATTAACGAGGTCATTAAAAATAATATTATTAATAGATTTTTCATCTTTGAGATTGGGTTAAATTGTCGATAACTTATAAATATACGCATGTTTATTTATACTAATATTCAAATATAAAATAAAAATTACAAAAAAATCAATCCATCAAGCCGAATTCCGACTAGCATTAGTATTTCCAAAAAGGGAACGCATTACTAATTTTTCATAAACTTCTAAAAGTTTAGCATCACTTCTACCCTTTTTGATTTCGTTGATTTTCATCAAAGCATATTGCTGGATTGTTAACAAAGGCAAAACGATATCTTCACGCATTTTGATAGAAGCTTTTCCGTCAGGATAATTTTCCATCAATTCTTTATGTCCTGCAATTTTCAATAATAATCGTTTGGTTTCTTGAAATTCATCGAAAATTATTTGCCAAAAATCACCAAACTCAGCATCGTCTTTCATGTATTGTGTTAAAGGAAAAAAGGATTTTGCCAACGACATCATACTGTTTTCTAAAAGTGTCCTGAAAAACAAAGACGTGTCAAATAACGTTTGTACTTTTTCCCATTGATTGGTAGTTTCAAAATGTTTTAAAGCTGAACCAACTCCAAAAAATCCGGGAACATTTTGCTTCATCTGACTCCACGAACCTACAAACGGAATCGCTCGCAAATCAGCAAAATCAAGACTTTCGCTTGCATTTCTTTTTGATGGACGACTTCCAATATTAGTTTTGGAATAATAATTCAACGTACTCATTTGCTCCAAATAAGGAATAAACTTTGGATGTTTTTTGAAACTCAAGTATTTTTGATAACCAATTTCAGAAAGTTCGTCAATGATTTTCTTATCGGAATTTGACAAATTAATGCTTTCCTTTTTGTAAATCTGATTGGCGACTCCAGCACTTAAAAGATTTTCTAAATTATAACGACACGATTCAGTTGTTCCAAAATTTGAACTAATGGTCTGACCTTGAACCGTCAACTGAATTTCTTGATTCTCAATTTCTGAACCTAATGATGCATAAAATTTATGCGTTTTTCCACCACCACGCGCTGGCGGACCACCACGACCATCGAAGAAAACTACTTTAATTCCGTATTTTCTAGATATGGTTGTTATGGCTTGTTTGGCTTTATAAATTCCCCAATTTGCCATCAAATAACCGCCATCTTTGGTTCCGTCTGAGAAACCTAACATTACCGTTTGCTTGTTGTTTCTGTTTTTTAAATGTGCAGCGTACTCTTTATTAGTGTACAATTGCTCCATGATTTTGTCGGCATCTTTCAAATCTTCAATCGATTCGAATAACGGAACAATATCTACCGAAGGATTTTCCCAATTGCATAATTTGAATAATGCATAAGTTTCCATAACATTCAAAGCACTTTCATTATTGGAAATTATGTAACGGTTGGCTCCTAATTCACCATTATTTTCTTGAATTGTTTTTATAGCAAAAATAGAATCTAATGTTTGCTTAGTCATTTCATCATTAAACAAATCTGAAGAAATATTTCCTGAAATTGTGGTTAGCAATTCCATTCGCTTTTCACTTGAATACGAAAAGTAATTTTTGAAATCTTCGTTACCAGTTCCAAAAGAATCAAAAATAGTTTTAATTACTTTATTATGAATCTTACTATTCTGACGTATGTCTAAAGAAGCAAAGTGAAATCCAAATAAATTGACTTTATTTATCAAATCATTGATGTCATCTAAATACAACGATTGGTGTTTTTCTATACAAAGTAACTTGATTTCATTTAGTCTATCTTTTAGTTCCGATAAAGTTATGTAAATAGTTCCTGTTGAATAAAATACTGAACGATATAATTTATTTTCAATGTCTGCAATTATGGTGTCAATTCCAGAAAATGTTAGTTTTCTTTTTAGTTTTCTAACATCCAAATAATATGATTTTAGAATTGAAGTTCTTAATCTATCTGCAACTTTTAAAGTGATTTCTGTAGTAACAAATGGATTTCCATCTCTATCACCACCAGGCCAAAATCCTAAATTTATAATCGAATTTGAAATAGGTTTATCTTTAAAAATATTCTTCTGAATGTATTGTAACATTTCACCTGATGTTTGATAAAATACATTTTCTAAATACCAAATCAAACTCACGGCTTCGTCAAAAGGTGTTGGCTTTTCTTTTTTGATAAAAGGTGTTTTTCCTAATTGAGCTAGCAGTTCTTTAATTTTATTCAAATCATTTTCACGAATGGCATCAGTTAAATCGGTAATTATTCCCAAAACAGAACCTGGATAAAATTGGGTTGGATGTGCTGTTAAAACTGTACGAATATTGAAATCTTCTAAAAATGCAATCAATTCTTGTTTTAATTCTTTAGTATCAGCACGTTCTTTTACATCACGAAGCGAACCTTTTCCTTCCATATTATTTACAACTGGAAAAGCTGCATCTTCAATAGCATCAAAAAGTACAATTTGACGTTCAACATATTGAATAAAACGAAACATCAAACCAATTTTTTCTTCTTCAGAAACATTGTCTAAATATTTCTGCGAAAATGAATTTACAATTTCAATTGGCGAAAGATTATTCTTGAATCCATTATCACAAACCTCTGTAAAAAGTGGTAATAAAACTCCAGTATTATCAATAGCATCAAAGGGTAAAGTAATAAATACACTATTGTAAATATGGTATTTGGACAATACATTTTGATTGAAACGTTCTATTTTTGGTAGTGTGTACATAGTTATTTCATGTTTTTAGTAACTGCAATTATGACTCCAAAATTGCCATCAATTTGCTCCCATTTTTCTTTTGGACAATATGTTCTGGAGACAAAACCATCTAAATATAAAGCGTTTTTGCATCCTTTGCTTTTGAAAAACTCTGCAAATTCATAGAAATTAATTTGCTTTTTAGACATGACAAAAAGGATTTCATTATTTGGTAATATTCCAACTCCGTTTCTAATATTCAAATTAGTAGAATTTTTATTGAAAGCATTGTGGATTTTGCCATCAATAACTAACATTGGACCTGATTGGGTTGCAAATTTTACATTTTTATTACTTTCATAATCTTCAGTTTTGCAAATAAAAGATTTGTTTGAATTTGTCAAATAAAATATTCCATTTGGTTTTAAATAAAAATTTCCTTCAGCTCTTGAAGTGTCTATTGAGGTTTTTTCAATTCCGTTTTCAACAAACAATCCTTGTGGTGATTGATCTTTCTTATACATTCCACCATTAGTTGCAAAAAGCATTTCTTTATTATTTTTTGATAACCATTTTTTTAGTTTACCAATACTACTAAAAATATCTGATTTATCATTTTTCCAATAAAAAGAAACATTTGATTTACTTGGATTAACAGAAAAGGAGATAAAATTACTTTCATAATTTGTAGAAAATTGAAAAAATAAAAATGCTCCAATAATAAAAAGCAATACAATCAAAAATCTATTTCTCATTTAAATTAATTTGAATTTAAATATACAAAAAAAACCTCAAGCAAAATACTTGAGGTTTGTATAAATTGATTTTCATTAGAAAATTAAATGTCTTTGAAAATGGTGTGCATCAAACGTTTTTTGTCGTTGATACTTTCCTCAAGTGAAATCATTGTTTCTGTTCTGTAAACACCTTCGATATCGTCAATCATGAAGATTACATCTTTAGCGTGTTTAGTATCTTTTGCTCTAATTTTACAGAAAATATTGAATTTACCTGTAGTTACATGAGCAACGGTTACGAAAGGAATTTCGTTAATTCTTTCTAAAACAAATTTAGTTTGTGAAGTATTATTCAAGAAAACACCAACGTAAGCGATGAACGAATATCCTAATTTTTCATAATCTAAAGTCAATGAAGAACCCATAATGATTCCTGCATCTTCCATTTTCTTAACTCTTACGTGAACTGTTCCTGCAGAAATTAATAATTTTTTTGCGATATCAGTAAATGGAACTCTTGTGTTATCAATTAACATATCAAGGATTTGGTGATCTACTTCATCTAAACGAAACTTACTCATAATTACTAATTTATATTATTGTTTTGATTTACGAATACAAATTAATGCATTTTATTTAGTAAAAAACAAAAAAAGATGTTATTTTTTTAAACCATTAACAAATTTTATGCTATTTCCTAAATAAAAATTAGCTTTTTGATTTAATTTCGGAATATTCTCTTCATCATCTGAATACAACATTTTGTGAGCGTTGTACAAAACATGACCAAATTTTCCTTTCAACTCTCCAATTTCAGCTACGTAAGCGTTTAATTGGATTGTTCCATCAATAAGCTCTTCTTTGTATTGAGCAGCAAAATTCGTAATTATTTCTTTACCATCATAATTTATTTTGATGTTTTTATAAAGAAAATCATAAAAAACGATATTATTTTGAGAAATTGACAAATATTTTGCGATTTCATTATCAACTACATCGTTTTCGTAAATATGCTTCAATCCAGAAATTAAAGCAATAAAAATCATTTTTCGAGTATATTCTCTATAATAATCTTCTTGATAATGTCCTGCTTCAAATAAAATAGTAGGAACATTTAATGAGGTAAACATATCTCCAATGCAATTGATATTAAATCCGTCATCAAAACGTCCAACTTGATTTGGAATGTGATTTTGAAGTTCATCATTAATAGCCACAATAACATTCATAGCTTTGGCTCGAACTTCGTTTATTTCTCGACTTTCGTTAAAAGCTGGAGCTAGAAAGGAAACTGTTGCTACATTTCCATCGTTTCCTGCGCCAAAAATAGTTCGTTGATCGTGAAGATTGTAACAAAAATCGGGCTTAAAATTCTCAAATGTTTTACGAAGCAATTGACTTTCAGGTTGAGACAAATCTACTGAATCTCTGTTTAAATCAACTTTATTAGCATTTTCTCGAGTATACAATTCGGCACCATCAGGATTAACCATTGGAAGAAAACAAAAAGTAAATTCTTGAAGTAACTTCAATCCTATTGCCTCTTGCGAATGAATTACGTTAAAAAAATCAAATAAAGCTTTGGTTGTGGTACCTTCGTTTCCATGCATTTGCGACCACATGAAAATTCTGATTTTTCCTGTTCCAATTTCGTATTTGTATATTGGTTTTCCTAAAACTGATGTTCCAATAATCTCTGTTTGAAATTTGGACAAAAGCGGTTCAATATCTTTTAAAGTAATGTATCTTCCGAAAAGTGAATTGGCTTTGTACTCTTTATGTAATTCGATATAATCCATAAACTAAATTTGACACAAAGGTAATCAACTAGAATTATTTGAAAACAAAAAAAACCTCCAATAAAACTATTGAAGGTTTCTAACAAAACTATAACAAATCAAACTAACTATTTTCTAATTAGATACACACTACTAATTCCAGGTTCTGGTCTAGACATTGTTGGAGCTGCATCTCCATTTGCAGTTGGTAAATTGAACGTTACTAACTTTCCACCAGCATTCAATCGCTCAGCAACAAAAACTTGTTCAGTCACATCATCATAACTCACATCTACTGGATTTCCTAGAGTAGAATTTGGTCCGTAAAGTCTTATTTGACTTGATGTAGCAATTGTTCCCATATTTGGAGTTGATGCTAAAACACTTGAAAAATTGTTGATGATTATCAATCCACCATCAGAATCTGAACTCGCTGCTCCAACATCCGTCAATACCATTCTATTATCAACTGATGAAAAAGCAATTCCGTGAGTTCTAACTAAACCTTGAATGGTAACTCTTTTTGTTGGAGTAATTGCTCCGTTTGGATTTGAGAAGAAATTTTCAAAAATAACAATATCACCAGTCAAATCTGCAGTAGCATATAACGTTGTTCCATTAAGAAAGATTCCCCAATTTTTAAAATTCACTGTATACACATTCAATAAATTTAATCCTGTTGCAGTTTTTTGATAAACTAATAATTTATTTGTGTTTCCATTGGAAGCCGCTTGATCTTGAGTAACAACAACTTTATCTCCATAAACTGCTGTCTCTCTAGGATTACTGAATTCAGATGCGCTTGAAAATTTTGTTGATAAAGAAGTTAAATTATTTGTAATAGCTGATTGTAATCCTCCATAAACTTCTAATTTGTTGTTTGATCTTGAAGCTAAAATTACTTCATCAGTTGAAGAATCATAATAAACACCATCGGTATCAATTGAGCTAATTGTAAAACTTTTCACCATCGGATAAGCTACAGATAAATCACTAAAAGTAACTTTTCCAGAAGTATTGCTTGATGTTACGATTTTGAATTCTGATGTAGACATTGGTGTAACCGGTGAATCATCATCATTACATGAGGTAAAAGTAATTGCTAAAGTTGCAAGTAATAAAAATTTCGTTTTCATAAGTACTATGTTTTTTTGTTTATAATAGTACTTACGAAAAATAAGTTGTGTTGGTTTTTTAGACTTGAAATCCGTTTTCCGGAATCTTACCTTTTACACCTTTAAAAAACGGAAGTAGTTCTTTTAAATCTTCATCATAATTACCAGTTGTAAAGAAAGATT
>JAAFHW010000035.1 GCA_013298525.1 Flavobacteriia bacterium | reverse complement strand
CTTCAAAACAATTTGAAAGCGAATTTAGAAAACAGAATAGCGATTGTAGAAGAGTTGAAAAACTTAGTAAACAATTCAACAGGAAATATTGCCAATGCTCTAAAACAGTTAAATGATATTAGAGAACGTTGGAAAAATGCCGGACCAATTCCAAAAGATAAATACAACCACGTTTGGAATAATTATCATTTCCATATTGAGAATTTTTACGATTTCTTGCACTTAGATAGAGATGCTCGTGATCAAGAATTCAAACATAATTTAGAATTAAAAAACAAAATTATAGCTCGTGTTGGTGAATTAATTCATGAAACTGACATCAATAAATCGTTCCGTGAATTACAAGATTTACACCGTATTTGGAAAGAAGATATCGGACCAGTTTCTAGAGAACACCGTGAAGAATTATGGAAACAATTCAGTGAATTGACCAAACAAATGCACGATAAACGTGAAACTTTTTACGAAAGTTTTAGAGCAAAAGAAACCGAAAATCTTGAAAAGAAAAACGAAATCATTGCGCAATTAGAAGTTTTAGCTCAAGAGAAAGTAGATTCTCATCAAGCTTGGTTGAACCAAATTGTAAAAGTGGAAGCATTGAGAAATCAATTCTTTGCTACAGGAAAAGTTCCTAGTGAAGTAAATGAAGCTACTTGGGCGAGATTTAAAAATGCTGTTCGTGATTTTAATGTATTGAAAAACTCTTTCTACAAAGACATTAAGAAAGATCAAAACGATAATTTAAGCAAAAAGCAAGCACTTGTAGATAGAGCAAATGAATTGAAAGAAAGCGAAGATTTTGCAGCTACAACGCCTTTAATGAAGCAAATTCAAGAAGATTGGAAACAAGTTGGACACGTGCCAAGAAAGTTTTCTGACAAACTTTGGGATGAATTTAAAGCGGCTTGTAATCATTATTTTGAGCGTTTGAAAGACAGCAAAAAAGAGGAAAATGCTGAAGAGGTTGCTGCTTTTGAAAAGAAAAAAGAATATTTAGAAACGTTGCGTTCATTTGAATTAGTTGGTGATCATAAAACCGATTTAGATGCAATAAAAGCTCACATCGAAGCATGGAAATCTATTGGAAGAGTTCCTTTCAACAGAAGACATGTAGAAGGAAAATTCAATAAAATTTTAGATGCTTTGTTTGAAAAATTAAGTTCAAGCAAAAAAGAAAGTGAGCAATTGCGTTTTGCTAATCGTTTGGACAACATTTCAGGTTCTGAAGACAGTAGAAAATTAGATAATGAAAAAATCTTCATCATGAGAAAAATTGATGAAGTTCAAAACGAAATTTTCCAATTAGAAAACAACATTCAGTTCTTCCAAAACACTAAGAATGCTAAGAAAGAAAATTCAATTGTAACCGAGGTTAGAAAAACAATTGAAAGACATAAAGAAGAATTAATTTCTTGGAAAGACAAATTAAAACAAATTAGAAATTTGAATAAATAAAACAAAAGCTCACTTTAAACGGTGAGCTTTTTTTATAGCTTAATTTTAATTTACAACAATCACAATTTATAATGTAAAATATGTTTTCAATTCTTAAATTAACTTTGATAATTGAAATTTAAAACTTCAATTATGATTTGCCAAGTTGGCGCAACAGCATTTAGAATATAGAGATTTTCCAACTTTCCGTCTATAACCAACGAAATGGTACACGAGCTGAATAACTGTTAATCATAAAATTAAAAAACTACTTAGGTAGTTTTTTTTATTTCTCTTTTTACACAAAATAAAATCTCTCTTATCATTTCTATTTTCTGTTCTTTCTCATATGACAATTATCATTTTTTTATAACAGAACTCAGGTTACTTTTGAAACTTAAAGTATTCCATCATGTCAATTTCCTTAATTCAAAAATATAATGTTCCTGGACCAAGATATACAAGTTATCCGACGGTTCCTTATTGGGAAGAAAATTTATTTTCATTGGAACAATGGAAAAATACTTTTATAAAATCATTCAACGAATCTAATGCTTCAGAAGGTATTAGTTTATATATTCATTTGCCATTTTGTGAAAGCATGTGCACTTTTTGTGGTTGCAACAAACGAATAACAAAGAATCACGAAGTTGAAAATCCGTATATTTTAGCTGTTTTAAAAGAATGGAATTTGTATTGCGATTTATTACCAAATAAACCCATTATCAAAGAAATTCATCTTGGTGGCGGAACACCTACTTTCTTCTCACCAGAAAATTTAGAAGCTTTAATCAACGGAATTTTTACACGTGGAATCAAAGCCAAAGACCACGAATTTAGCTTTGAAGGTCATCCAAATAACACCACAAGAAGACATTTACAATCACTTTATGATTTAGGATTTAGAAGAGTGAGTTTTGGTGTGCAAGATTATTCTAGTAAAGTTCAAACAGCTATTCATAGAATTCAACCGTTTCACAATGTGGCGAAAGTTACTTTTTGGGCCAAAGAAATTGGCTACACTTCAATTGGTCACGATTTAATATTTGGACTACCATTTCAAACTTTGAATGATGTAATTGATACGATTGATAAAACAAAATCGCTTTCACCTGATAGGTTGGCTTTTTATAGTTATGCTCATGTGCCTTGGATAAAAGGTAACGGACAACGAGGATTTAAAGGTGAAGATTTGCCTAAAGATGATGAAAAACGTCAACTTTATGAAGCAGGAAAAAATAGATTATCGCAGAATAATTATCATGAAATTGGGATGGATCATTTTGCTTTAGAAACCGATAGCATGTATGATTCTTTTCAAAAAGGAAATTTACATCGTAATTTTATGGGTTACACATCATCCAAAACACAATTGATGATTGGACTTGGTGTTTCTTCTATAAGCGATAGTTGGTATAGTTTTGCACAAAATGAAAAAACTATTGAAGACTATTACAAAAGATTAGATGCTAATGAATTACCTGTTTTTCGTGGTCATATTCTAACCGATGAAGATTTAATTATTAGAAAACACATTCTAAACTTGATGTGCCAATTTGAAACTTCATGGAAAAATGATAGCGACTTTTTCCCTGAATTACCAGAAATTATTAGTCAACTTCATGAAATGGAAACTGATGGTTTGGTAAAAATTTCACGCCAATCAATACAAGTTACAGAAAAAGGAAAACCATTTGTGAGAAACATTTGTATGGCATTTGACTTGCGATTAAAACGAAATCTTCCGCAGACAGAATTGTTTTCAATGACGGTATAAGTATCAACTTATAATGAAATAAGGGAATTAAAAGTATTTTTTAATTCCCTTATTTTTTTGCAAATTACTTTATAAACTGCTCTAATAGTGGACAATTATATTGTTGATACGTTTTGGTATTCTTATAAATTGTTAGAAAGTTTTTAATTTCAATTCCTGCAATAAATGGTTTCGGATTTTCTTCATAAGGCTTTGCGAAGGAATAATGTTTGGTTAAATCACATTCAAAAATCATTAAACTTGCCATTGCTTTTATCTCTTTGTTCTTTGCTAATTGCAAAGCTTTTTGATAATATTGTCTTGCCATTTCAAGATTATAAAAATTCCCATTTTGAAATGTTACTTCTTTATCTACTCTATTGCCACCAAAAACATAATCTGCAAAACTATATTCACCCGAAGACAACCCATAAGCTGTCATCATCCAAGCGTTTCCAACAGAAGACACATTGTAATAAGCATGAGCCAATTTCAAATTACTTTCGGCTGTATTTTGTTTTTTTAACTTAATTAAAGTTGCAACAAAATTGGCTTTATCAAATTTATAATCATATTTTCTTTCCTTAGTTCCATATACTAAAACCTTTGGAATGAATGGATTTTCATTTAAATAGTATTTAAATTCATAGGTTTTTTCATAGAACTCTTTCGGAATTTCAGCAAAGGTTTTTTGAGCTAATTCTAAATTATTATTTCTAAAAGCAAGCGTTCCTTTAACATCTTTGTAAGCATTTATGTCTTGAAATGTCGTGCCCGAACAAATGTACTTTTCAAAAGGAGTTTTGTCTTCTTTTTGAATTAATGCTATCAGGTTATCAATATCTTTTTCTTTTGCAAAACGCTCGAAATAACCTATGTAATAATAGTAGTATTGGTCTTCATAATAGCTATAATATCCACCTAAATTATCTGAATATGTCTTCTTGTTTTCTGATTTTAAAAACAATAAACCAGCAGTTGCAGCATCTTTTTTATCTAAAAATTGTTTACTTGCAATTCGATATAGAGAATACATACTTTTAAAAAGTGTGGCATCATTTTCTACAATATCTTCAATAGCATTGAAACTTTCAAATAGAATTTGTTTCGTTTTTTCATCAGAGATATTCCCTTGTTTTAAAGCAATTAAAGCCAATTGAATATGCTTTTGAAGTAGAATACTAGCATTCGCATTGGATGAAATTTTATTGGAATATTGCTTACCTAAATCAATTTCATCATTTATAAAACATAATTGTGCAATGGCAGTATTATAAAAATCTTTTTGCTCACTAACAGCTTGCGATTGAATTTCTATTAGATATGCTTTCAACTCATTTAAGTAAGCATAATCATTAATTTCGTTTTCCTTTTTGGCTTTTTCATAATCGGTATACCAATCTTGAGTTTCAAAAACCACTGATGGAGAATTTTCGGTATATTTTGGTGTAAAAATCCAATCTTCTAATTTGTTGATTTCTCTTCCAACAAGAAAACTAAAATATTCACTTTGAGGAATTAATTGTTGAATTTCCTTCAAGTCTTTTAAAGCTGGTGATGGATTTCTCAAGCATTTTAATGCCAAAATTATTCCTTTTTCAAAATCGTTTTTAGCATATTTTAATGTTTCTTCAATGATTTTATCATCAAAATTTAGCATTACAGCAAATGCTTTTTCATCACATGAAACAAAGACTTTACTTAAATAATAATTTCTTAATGCTTTGTCTTCTATAGACATAGCAAAGTAATGCATTGCCCAAGGATTTAAAATAGAATTGTCTTTAGATGTAAAATATTTTTGATACAATTCTTCAATTTCCTTAGAGTTTCTGTTGTTGTAGAAATCATATCGCAATAATAAAAATGCATATCTTTTAATTAGAAAAGCATCTTTAGTGGTCTGCAATTTATTTTTGAAATTTGAAATTACAGCTTTTACTTTAGATTTTTCATGATAATAATCTACTTGAATATCATCCCAAGATTCCCATTTATTTCCTCCTAAATTGTTGTATTCTATTTTTTTAGCTAATGAAATATATTCGAAAAACAATTTGTTCTTTGGTAAAACCAATGCTTCAATAAAGGAATTATCTTTAAATACTTTTTGCAAAACTTTAGATTTAGAAGCATTTTCAAACTTTTCAGATTCAGTATTATAAAGAATTTCGTAGATGTCTTCAACAGAAATTTGGTTGCCAAGTTTGGCTTGCCATTCTTTACAATTTCTAATTTGATCGGCATTTTTCCCTTCTTTTACCGACATATAATAATCGGCAGAATAGCAAAATGGTCGTAATTTTACATTGTTAATTCGTTCTGCACGAAATAATGCTAAACGAGTTGTTTCTGGAGTTTCGCTCCATCCACAAGCAAAAATTTGAATACTAAATAACAGAAAAAAAGCACTAAAAACTTTCATAATACTTGGATATATTTTGAACTCCATAATCGTTTATGTATTTTTTATCGAATGAAAAGAAGGATATTTTGGTATCGTTTGAAATTTTTACTTTCTCTGTAATTATATCAATCATATTTTCAATTTCTTCATCAGAAATTTTTTCAATTTTGATTTCATCACCATTTCTTGCATAAAACTTACCTATTTGAATATCATCTTGCAAAGTGTATTTATTGTCGTCTGTTTTCTTGAAAATTGTTGGACTTTTTTCAAATTCTTGATAATCGGAAATAACACCTTTAAATTCGCCACCACGAAATAAAACGGACCAACTAAACAACGGTAAAGCAATATCTAATTCTAATGGATATTTATCATGCGTAATATAATCTGCTAATTCATCACTTGTACCGATAGAATTTTTGGTTTTATATTCGGTAGGATTAGTCATGTTGTAGCACATTAAAAGGCCTTTATCCACCGGAGGAACTCCAGCTTTTTCATAATATTTATATTGCCAAAGTCGAATGGTTGAAGCAATTTTATAGTTTGAAAATTTTGATTTCAATTTTTCTAACAAATAAAAATAATTCTCTTTAGATGATTCGGTCCAATCGCAATCAAAAAGAAGTTCTTGAATGTCTCTTTCGAATTTTGTTTTTTCTGCTTTTGCAATGGAATCAATCAAATCTTGACTTGGACTATCATATACAGCTTTATTCTTATACCCTTTAGCCATAACTTTGTAAGCGATAGTGCTAACTTTCTCGTCTTGATATTTACGAATTATTTTATTGATACGAGCTGCTATTCGTTCAGACAAAATATCCAATTGAGGTTTTGACGAATTTAAAAGTACATCATTAGTAATAAAAATACTTGGTGTAATATATAAACCATCAGTAATTCGAATATTATAAACAGTTGCTACAGGTTGGGCTTCTTCTGCATATGGATTCCAATCGACGTCAAAAAAGCGAACGTACATGTGTTTTAGAGTCATTTGTTTGGCAAGAGTATCTTCTTCTTGACCAAAATAACTATCGGTTTTCCAATAGCAAAAAGACTTAATGACATCATGTTTCTTTTTACTTTCGCAAGATAAAAATAAAAACGCAACTAGCGGAAAAAGGAGTTTTTTATACATTGAAATATTGGTATTAAATCGATAACGAAATTAGTATAAAACTAGTATATTTTACTAATTAAAACGTTAGTAAATATGAAAGATATTTTAGCTTTGATTGTAAGTAGATTCTTTTAAAATGTTTAAACAATATTACAAAATCAAAAAGCACGCCTTACAGCGTGCTTTTCTTTAAAACCCAAAATAAAAATTACTATCTATTAAGGTGAGAATAAATCTCATCTTTAAGATGTAGTAACTTTGCTTTTAACTCATGAGCATATTCATCTATTACAATTTCTTCACCAGTATTGATATTGTGAATTCTATGTTCTAATTCGTGATATTCATCGAATATTTTTCTGAAATGAGTATCTTCAACTTTTAATTGGTGGATTTTATCCTGATATTCAGGAAACTCGTGGATTAAATCATGTCTTTCCATAATAGTTTGCATTTAGTTAATTAATTATGACAATTTGCATTTGCTTGCACAAACAAATTCATGTTACTTGGAGATATATAGGCAATATCTAATCCTAATCCTCTTAAAATAAAGAGCGTTCCGATAATAACTGTAACAACAGGAATTAACTTTTGCATTTTACTTCGAATTGGAATAGATAAGAAATTAGATATATAAACTACAGCACTCATCATTGGTATGGTTCCCAATCCATAAAGTAACATATAGGTTACACCTAAAGTTACATTTTGCATGGCTATGGCTCCAAAGAGAGCAGCATAAACCAATCCGCATGGGAGAAATCCGTTTAACAATCCAATGGTAAAAAGAGCATCCGGAGATTTTCTTTTAAATTGGTTTCCTAAACTTGTTTTTACATTTGATAGTAACTTATAAACTGGTTTAGAAAAATTATATTTCATGAACACTCGCTCAGGAATTAATACAATTACAATCATTAAAATTCCAACAATTATTGATATGTGTTGTTGGATACCAGCCATATAAAATCCTTTACCCAATATTCCGAAAATAAGTCCTAATGATGCATAGGCAGATAATCTACCCAAATGATAAAGCATTATTTGAATTACTTTTTTTGTTGGATTGCTCCTATCTACAGGCAACATCATAGCAATTGGACCGCACATACCGATACAGTGCAAACTACTAATCAAACCGAATATGAGAGCTGAGTAAAGCATGACGCTTGTTAATATAAAATAGTTTCTTTACTTAAGAATTCTTTGCCTTCATAAGACCAATCTATAGAAATGTCCCAACGACCGCCAACCAAATTACTTTTAGGTATGAGCAAATGTGGACTAGATAGTGAGATAGGAACCTCAAAATCTAATTTTTTGTTTGACGGTCTGTATAAGGACACTTTTCCATTTATTTTAGAGATATCAAATCCATCAGGAAATGCTATCATTATTCCGTTTTCAGAAGTAGTAATTTTTACTGCTTCAGACATATCGTGAGCATTTTGCTCTTTTTCCATTTGTTTTTCAAATGTTTGTTCTTTCAAATAGTATTTTTCAACCACTAATTCATTGTCATATTTACTATCGGATTGCACTTTGAAAACAAAGAATAAGATAAAACTCATAAAAAGTGCAAATGCAATTACTATTCCTGTTCCCCAATTGATTTTCATAATCTTTTTTATTTATATAATTATAATCTTATTTCTAATTAAAATTTCTTGGACCTGTAAAATTGGTTGTTGTTGTTTCTATAAGTTTATTGTTATCGTAAACTTCAATTTTAACATCAATTTTTTCTCCTTTTAAATCTTTTTCAGGTACTTTAACAAACATTGACCCTTCAGTAATTCCTTGTTTTGGTACTTTGATAAATGGACTTCCAACCAATTTAATTTCACCTTTAGGCTCAATTAATTTAAAAGTCACATTACTAAATTCACCTTCTGTTTTATTGACAATCTTGTAATTATAAATGTTTGTGATATTACTTCCTTCATGTTGAAATA
The DNA here is from genome assembly GCA_013298525.1 of Flavobacteriia bacterium. Classification (GTDB taxonomy): domain Bacteria; phylum Bacteroidota; class Bacteroidia; order Flavobacteriales; family Flavobacteriaceae; genus Flavobacterium. The sequence goes on along the minus strand of JAAFHW010000035.1, from coordinate 14,636 downwards.
ATTGACCTGGCATGTGCAAAATTGTTGCTTCAACATCATTTCTTAAGAAAAGCATGCCTATAAAAACTCCAATTAATATTGCTAAAACTGCAATATAACCTTTCATTCTTGTAGTAAGCTTGAACTTCTCTTTCTTTACGATTTCATCCTCGCTGGCATATCTTATGAGTCCTTTTGGCAAACCAACTTTCTCCATAATCGTGTCACATTCATCGATACATGCAGTACAATTGATACATTCTAATTGAACTCCATTTCTAATATCAATTCCTGTTGGACAAACATGAACGCAAACTTTACAATCGATACAATCACCTTTTCCTGAAGCAGCTCTATCTTCATTTTTATTGAATTTAGCTCTTCCTATTTCACCTTCACCTCTTACGTGATCATAAGCGACATTTATGGTTTTGTTATCCAATAAAACACCTTGCATTCTACCATAAGGACAAGCTATAATGCAAACTTGCTCTCTAAACCATGCGTATATAAAATAGAAAACTCCTGTGAAGATTAATAAAGATATTAATGTGCTTACGTTTTTGGTTGGTCCATCTAAAATAAATGATATTAGTTTATCACTACCTATCAAATAAGCTAGAAAAACATTAGCAATTATAAAAGAAATTATAAAAAAGATGATCCATTTAGTTACTCTCTTTCTTATCTTTTCTCCATCCCAATCTTGCTTTGCTAATCTAATTTGTTGTGCTCTATCACCATCTATCCAAAATTCAATTCTACGGAAAACCATTTCCATAAAAATTGTTTGAGGACAAAACCAACCACAAAAAATTCTACCAAATGCAACAGTAAATAGTGCTAAACCAACTACTCCTATTATCATTGAAATCACAAAAAGGTGAAAATCTTGAGGCCAAAAAGGAAAACTAAAAATATTAAACCTTCTTTCCAAAACATTAAACATCAAAAACTGATTTCCATTAATTTTGATAAATGGAGCTGATAATAAAAACAGTAGTAAAAAATAACTTACTATTTTACGCTTATCATAAAAAGGTCCAGATGGCTTTTTAGGATGAATAAAAGCTCTTTTTCCTGTTTCATCAATAGTTGCAATAGTATCTCTAAAACTATCATCAGGTAAATTGGTTGCCATTTTTTTTATTTTTTACGAATTTAAGCTCGTATAATTTTGAAAGGTTTTAAGTTAAACTTAAAACCTTTCATTAAATACATTATTTTGTTGTTGCAACATTAGTTGTATCTGTTGCAGCTGTTGCTGGTGCATCAGTTTTTGGAGCAGCTTCTTCAACCCATTTTTCTCCTTCAGCTGGTTTTGCTCCTGCTGGTTTAGTTCCTTGTAAACTTAAAACATAACTTGCTACTTTTTGAACCTCTTTGGTTCCAAGTGTTTTAGCCCAACCAACCATAGTTGGATTGTTTTTACTACCTTCTGCAATCAGTTTAAATACATTTTTAATTCCGCCACCATTAATCCAGAATTGGTCAGTTAGGTTTGGACCAACTACTCCTCCTCCATCTACTTTATGGCAAGCAGCACAAGCGTTAGTGAAAATTTCTTTCCCTTTTGCTAAACTTTCTGCATCTGTTAATAAAGTAACTTTATCTACTGTAACTTCTTCAACAGGATTTGCGGCTTTATTTTTTTCTATTTCAATATTGGCTAATGCTACTTCTTGATCAAATTCTTCTGCCTGAGTATAATCATTAACCACATGGAATCTAACAATATAAACTAGTCCAAAAATTATGGTTGCATAAAATAAATTTACCCACCATGGTGGAAGCACGTTATCAAGTTCGCGAATTCCATCGTAATCATGATCTAACAATATATCAGATTCTTGCTCGATATCTTTAGAACGAGTAAATTTATTCATGATTCCTTGATAGAATTTACTTTCAGTAAATGGAATTGATTGTGCTTCTTCTAATTGTTTTTTCTGATCATCAGTTAACAAATGATAAGTCACTTTATCTACTGCACTAACCACAATTTCTATGGCTACTAACAAGAACAGGAATACAGCAAGGAATAAAGATAGCATAGGATACTTTATGAAAGCTGGTTGGTCTCCTGAGTCTATAAAATATTCCATTGCAATCATAACGATGGCAAAAATCACTGGAACTCTTACATATGATGGAAATAATTTTTTCATTTTTTTACTTTTTAAATGTGTAATTAAATTAGTCGTTTAACGGAAGATCACTAATTTCTTTTATAGTATCCTTGCTGTAAGTCATAGCCCAAACTGTGAACAATACAAAAGCAGTAAAGAATATAGTTAGTGATATTATTGGGTATATTGCTACACCATCAATAGTTTCTAAATTGTGTTTTACAAATTTCAACATAACTATTCTTTTTTATCTTTAACGTAAGTATCTGTACCTAATCTTTGTAGATAAGCTATAAGTGCTACAATCTCTCTATTTTTCAATGGAACAGCAGTTTCATTTCCAAAAGATTTTTTAATTTCATTATTAGTAAGCAATGTAGTTTCAATCTCAGTAGATTGTTTGTCAATACTCTTCATAGCATCTGCAATTTCTTGGTCAGTGTATGGAACACCTAGTGTTACCATTGCTTTCATTTTACTTTGAATAAGTGAATTATCAAGTTTGTCATGAATTAACCATTGGTAACTTGGCATAATTGAACCAGATGAAATACTTTGTGGGTCATACATGTGATTGAAATGCCAAACATTATCTCTACCTCCTACAAATGGGTTGTTACGTTTCACACCTTCTCTTGCTAAATCTGGTCCAGTACGTTTAGAACCCCATAAGAATGGATGATCATAAACAAATTCTCCTGATTTAGAATAGTCTCCATAACGTTCAACTTCTGAACGGAAAGGTCTAATTAATTGAGAGTGACAACTTACACATCCTTCTCTGATATATAAATCTCTTCCTTGTAATTCAAGAGGTGTATAAGGTTTAACTGCAGCAATTGTTGGTATATTTGATTTTACTAAAATTGTAGGTAAAATTTGAACAGCACCACCAATTAAAATAGCAACTGTAGTATAAAGCATGAATTGAACTGGTTTTCTTTCTAACCAAGCGTGCCATTTTTCACCTTTTAATCTGTTAGGACTAATAGTTGTTAGCGCTACAGCTTCTGCAGCATCGTCTTCTACAGCAGAACCTTGTTTTACTGTTTTAATAATATTGTAAACTAATACAATTACTCCTGTAAGATATAAAGTTCCTCCAATGGCTCTCATCCAATACATTGGCATAATTTGAGTAACTGTTTCTAAGAAGTTACCATATTCTAATTTAGCACCTTGTGCATCAAATTGTTTCCACATAGAAGCTTGAGTAAATCCAGCAACATACATTGGAAGAGCATATAAAATAATACCTAAAGTACCAATCCAGAAATGGAAGTTGGCAAGTTTTTCAGAATATAATTTTGTTTTAGTAATACGAGGTATTAACCAATATATCATACCAAAAGATAAGAAACCGTTCCAAGCTAAAGCACCTACGTGAACGTGAGCAATAATCCAATCTGTAAAGTGAGCAATAGCATTAACATTTTTAAGAGATAACATTGGTCCTTCAAAAGTTGCCATACCATAACCTGTAATTGCAACTACATAAAATTTCAACACAGAATCGGTTCTTACTTTATCCCAAACACCTCTTAAAGTTAATAAACCATTAATCATACCACCCCAAGATGGAGCAATTAACATTACAGAGAATACAACTCCAAGATTTTGAGCCCAATCTGGCAGTGCAGAATATAATAAATGGTGAGGTCCAGCCCAAATGTAAATAAAGATTAATGACCAAAAGTGGATAATAGATAATCTATATGAATATACAGGACGATTTGCCGCTTTAGGAACAAAATAATACATCATTCCTAAGAAAGGAGTAGTTAAGAAAAAAGCAACCGCATTATGTCCGTACCACCATTGTACTAAAGCATCTTGAACACCAGCGTATACTGAGTAAGATTTTAATCCAGAAACAGGTAATTCTAAACTATTAAAGATATGAAGAACAGCAACCGTAACAAAAGTCGCGATGTAGAACCAAATCGCTACGTAAATATGTCTTTCTCTTCTTTTAATAATAGTTCCAATCATGTTGATACCAAATACAACCCAAATTAATGCTATGGCAATATCAATTGGCCATTCTAACTCAGCATATTCTTTTGAAGTTGTGTAACCTAATGGTAAAGTGATTGCAGCAGAAACAATGATTAATTGCCAACCCCAAAAGTGAAGTTTACTCAAAAAGTCACTAAACATTCTAGCTTTTAACAATCGTTGCATTGAGTAATAAACTCCTGCAAACATTGCATTACCCACAAAAGCAAAGATTACTGCATTAGTGTGTAATGGTCTAAGTCTACCAAAACTTAAAAAAGAAATTCCACTAGTTACATTTGGAAATAAAAACATAAATGCTAATATTAATCCAACCAACATACCAACCACACCGAAAACGATGCTGGCATAAATGAAGTTTCTTACAATTTTGTTGTCGTAATAAAATTGTTGTTTGTCCATAATTATAATTGTTTTTCTTCTGTTATTTGTATTTGATTTTTGTTAGTTTCTTTGAGAAGTTCATCGTCAAAAAGCATTCTGACTGATGGTGTATAATCGTCATCGTATTGACCGCTTTTTACAGCTCTTATAAAAGCATATAAAAAGAAAATAGCTACGATTATACTAATTGTGATTAACATGTAAATGACACTCATACCTTAAATTTGTGTTAACAAAATTACTTTACCCTTTATTTATAAAATATGATATTTATCATACTTGAATTATTACATTAAAAATATTGACTTTCGATACTCAAAAGTTATATATAATTATCTTTTTCTTGCATATATATTGGTCATTATTGTAACAAAACTCACAATAGTTATTGTGCTCAATGGCATAATAATAGCCGCAATAATTGGAGACAGATTTCCTGAAACTGCATAACTCAATCCTACAGCATTATACAATAAAGACAAACCAAAACTCATGTAAATTGTCTTCATAGCATTTTTAGAATAATTCATAAAAAAAGCTATTTTATCGAACTGGGATGCGTCTAAAATTCCGTCACATGCAGGTGAAAAGACATTTACATTTTCTGAAATTGAGATTCCAACGTTACTTTGTGCTAATGCTCCGGCATCGTTTAGTCCATCACCTATCATCATTACGTTTTTACCTTCTTTTTGTAAACTTTCTATGTATTGTAATTTTTGTTCAGGCTTTTGATTGAAAACTAAAGAGGTATTTGACGGCAACATTTTTTCCAAAATTTTACGCTCACCATCATTATCGCCTGATAAAACTATTAAATTGTATTTTTTAGAAAGTTGTTCAAATAATTGCTCTAGACCCTCTCTATATTGATTATTAAAAACATAACTTCCTTTATAAACTCCATTAAACTCCACATGCACTTTGGTTTTTTTATGTGTGTTTTCTGTCATGGTTTTTAAGAACTGAGATGATCCTAATTTTACTTTAACTCCTTCAATTTCGGCAAAAATTCCTTTTCCGATTATTTCTTCGAAATTTGTCGTATCTAACTTTTCTTGATTGGGAATAAAATCGTATAATCTTCTGCTCAATGGATGATTAGAACCTCGCAAAACGTTTTTTAACAATCTCAATTCTGCGGAATTCAATTCAGAACCTTCGTAGGTAATTGCCGTTTTTTCATTGGTTGTAATGGTTCCTGTTTTGTCAAAAACTATACTATCAACTTTAGCTAATTGTTCTACTACTAATGCATTTTTTAAGTAAAATTTTCTGTTTCCAAGAATTCGTAAAACATTTCCCATTGTGAAAGGTGCTGTTAAAGCTAAAGCACATGGACAAGCGACAATTAGAATAGCTGTAAAGACATTAAAAGCTGTGGTAACATCGATAAAAAACCAATATAAAAAAGATACAATGGACAATCCTAACAAAGCAGGTGTGAAATAACGACTGATTTTATCGGTAATGGTTTTATGTTGTTGCTCGACTCTTTTCTGAAAAACATCATTACTCCATAATTGTGTCAAATAACTATTAGAAACAGAAAAAAGAACCTCCATTTCGATGACTTTTCCTAACTGTTTTCCTCCAGCAAAAACTTTATCGCCTGATTTTTTCTCAATAGCAACAGCTTCTCCTGTCACAAAACTATAATCGATAGATGCTTTTGGTGAAATTAAAATTCCGTCAACCGGAAGTAATTCTTGGTTTCGGATTAATAATCTGTCACCTTTTACAATATCATAAACTTGAACCGATTCTTCGCTACCATCGGATGCAACTCTAGTAACTGCAATTGGAAAATAGGATTTATAATCACGTTCAAAAGAAAGAAAATCGTAAGTTTTTATCTGAAATAATTTTCCAAGTAGCATGAAGAAAATCAATCCGCACATACTATCGAAAAAACCTTGTCCGTAATCAAATACGATATCGACAGTACTTCGAATAAACATTACAACAATTCCCAAAGCAATAGGAATATCGATATTTAAAAGCCCTGATTTTATACTTTTCCAAGCTGAAACATAATATCCACTTGCAGAATATATAAAGGTAGGAAGTGAAAGTGCAAAAATCAACCATCGGAAAAATCCACGGTATTGATTAATCCAAAATTCTTCTACTTCAAAATATTCGGGAAACGATAGTAGCATGATATTTCCGAAACAGAAAAATGCTACTCCTATTTTATAAATTAAGGTTCGATCTACTTTCTTTTTTCCTTCATCAAAATTTTCTAAAGAAATATAGGGTTCATATCCAATAGAACTCAACATTTCTACAATTTGCTTTAGCGAAGTTTTTTCAGAATTGAAATTAATTCTAACTTTCTTTTCACCAAAATTAACTTGAGAAGTACTTATTCCTGATTGAAGCTTTTGTAGATTTTCCAAAATCCAAATACACGAACTACAGTGTATATGAGGAATGTAGAGTGAAACAATAGCGGTTGCATCCTCTTGAAACTCGAGAAGTTTAGTAACAATTTCTTCATTGTCTAAAAAATCATATTTACCTTTAATATCCAGTGGTGTTGCACCAGGAGATGCTTGAAAATCATAATAACAAGACATGTCGTTCTGACTAAAAATCTCATAAACAGTCTTACAACCATTACAACAGAAACTTTTTTCATCAAATAGAACTTCGTCTTTTTTTATAATTTCATTACCACAATGGAAACAATTTTTTGTGTCCATAAATTTGCTCATTTTACCTGAGACAAAGGTGGAACAATAGTTAAAATTAAAATATGATAATTGTCATACATTCACTATTTTTGTAAATCAATAAAACTATCTCCAATGAGTAAATGTGAACAATGTATCGTTAGACAATTTAGCTCGCTTAAGGCATTAAATAAAGAAGAACTTCTTAAAATGGCAGAATGTAAGACCTCTTACATTATTAAAAAAGGAGAACCGATTTTTGAAGAAGGAGAAACTACTAATGGTATTTTCTGTATTAAAGATGGCGTTTGCAAGCTTACAAAGTTGAGCGCCAATGGTAAAGATCAAATTGTAAAATTGGTAAAACCAGGCGAATTATTGGGTCAACGTTCCTTAATAAGTGAAGAACCTACTAATTTAAGTGCTGTTGCACTTGAAGATATGGAAGTATGCTTTATTCCCAAAAAGGAAATTATGGAATTCTTCAATGAAAACAATCAATTTTCTATGAACGTTATGAAAACCATTTGTGGTGACTTGAAAGATGCCGATGATCACATGGTTTCTTTAGCACAAAAAAGTGTAAAAGAACGTTTGGCTGAAACATTATTACATCTTGAAGATACTTTTGGTAAAAATGAGGATGGTTCACTTCACATTCAATTATCAAGAGAAGAACTTGCAGGAATGATTGGAACTGCAACAGAAAGTTGCATTAGATTACTTTCTGAATTCAACAAAACTGGATTGATTGAATTAATTGGTAAAAAAATCGCTATTGTTGACAGAAATAAGTTGAAAAGAATGTCTGAATAAGTTTATTTTTCATATGTAAAAATTATTTGTTTTTTGGTGCATATGAATCGCTATTTTCATTTGTGTTTGTTTGCAACAAACTTGTTATTAGTGGCGATTTCAAAACTATATTCTTTTTCAACCAAAGCTATTCTTACTGTATAATTTTCATACCATTTTGAAACACCTAATTTTTGTGCATCAAGATGGTCTAAATTTTGTTTCCAATTCTTAATATCTTCTAATGTTTTCCAATAAGAGACTGTAATACCAATCTCATTTCTAGCAGATTCAACACCAAGAAAACCCTCTTGCAGCTGCGCTAATTCAACCATTTTAACAGCCATTTCGGAATAATTTTCGTCAACTGAAGTGCGTTTTGATGTGAAAATAACAGCATAATAAGGTAATTCCATTTTACTCTTTTTTATTCAAAAATAAATAATATACTGGTATTCCTAATGCCACGATAAAAAGTCCTAAACCAGTACTTTTAGTATCATAAATCAATAAAGAGATACAAATCAAAGTAGTAACTACAATATACAAAATTGGAATAACAGGATAACCAAATGCTTTATAAGGACGCTCAGCATTAGGTTCTTTTTTTCTTAAAATAAAAATTCCGTAAATGGTTAAAATATAAAACAAAAGCGATGCAAATGTGGCATAAGTAAGTAAATCACCATATTTACCAGAAATACAAAGTATACAAGCCCATAAACATTGTAACCAAAGTGCTCTTGCTGGAACATCTTTATCGTTTAAATCACCTGCTGCTTTAAAAAACAAGTTGTCTTTTGCCATAGCATAAAACAATCTTCCACCAGATAAAATTAACCCTGAATTACACCCAAAAGTTGAAATCATAATCAATCCAGCCATCACAAAAACACCAATATTTCCCATAATCATATTGGCTGCAGCAGTTCCTACTCTATCTTCGCTGGCAAACATGATTCCGTTTCCTAAAACACTACCTGAATCTAGAGTTCCATTTATTGGAAGTAAAGCCAAATAAGCTACGTTGGCTAAAATGTAAATGATAGTTACAATTAAAGTTCCTAAAAATAAACTTCGTGGAATGTTCTTTTTCGGATCTTTAATTTCGCCAGCAATAAAAGTAACATTGTTCCATGCATCACTTGAAAAAAGTGAGTTTATAATTGTTGCTCCCATTGCTCCTATTAAACCTATTCCGACTAATTTTGTAACAGTAATACTTCCGTCTGGATTTACTATGGTTTTTGAGGCATCCCACATATTTGCAAAATTGTTGGATAAAACATCCGTTTTTAAACCAACGTACAATCCTAAAATAATTAATGCAAAAAGAGCAATCAATTTGGTTGAAGTAAAAAATAATTGAATCGATTTACCTGTTTTAACTCCTCTAGTATTGATGTAAGTTAATAATAATATACTAGCCATGGCTAAAATTTGCTTATTGGTAAAAACGAAACTATCGCCAATTTTTATAAGTTCGGTATCTAAAACCGGAAAAAATACTGCAGAATACTTGGCAAAAGCAACCGCAACAGCTGCGATTACGCCAGTTTGAATAACAGTAAAAACAGTCCAGCCATATAGAAACGATGCTAATTTTCCATAAGCACGTTGGATGTACACAAATTGTCCGCCAGCATTTGGCATCATTCCTGCTAATTCGCCATAACTCAATGCAGCACTCATTGTAAGCAAACCAGTAACTAACCAAATCACCAAAATCCATGCAGCCGAACCTACATCTTTTGCCATTTGTGTTGTAACTATAAATATTCCAGATCCAATCATGGAACCTGCAACAATACTTGTGGCATCAATTAATCCTAAGGAACGTTTTAATTCGTGTTTTACTTCTGACATTGGTTAGTTTTTGGTTGGTTAATTTTCAAATATAAGTATTTTTAAAGAATTATAAAGTTTATCATAGTTACAACTTCTTCGCTTCGTTCCAAAAAACATCCATTTCAGCTAAAGTCATATCCATCAAAGGTTTTCCGAGTTCTCCAGCTTTGCTTTCTAAATATTGAAAACGCTTAATGAATTTTTTATTAGTACGTTCTAAAGCATCTTCAGGATTTACCTTTAAAAATCTTGCATAGTTTATCATGGAAAATAAAACGTCTCCAAATTCGGCTTCAATTTTGTCTTGATTTCCGGAAGCTATTTCTACTTGAAGTTCTTGCAATTCTTCTTGTACTTTATCCCAAACTTGATGTGGTTCTTCCCAATCAAATCCAACTCCTTTCACTTTATCCTGAATTCTAGAAGCTTTTACTAATGCTGGTAAACCTTTTGGAACTCCTTCTAAAACCGATTTTTTTCCTTCTTTAAGTTTGAGTTTTTCCCAATTTTGTTTTACTTCTTCTTCATCAGCTACTTCCACATCACCGTAAATATGAGGATGACGATGGATTAACTTATCACAAATTTCGTTACAAACATCAGCCATATCAAAGTCATTAGTTTCACTACCTATTTTGGCATAGAAAACAATATGCAACAACAAATCACCTAATTCTTTTTTGACTTCTTGCAAGTCATTATTTAGAATAGCATCACCCAATTCGTAGGTTTCTTCAATGGTTAAATGACGAAGACTTTCTATAGTCTGTTTTTTATCCCAAGGACATTTGGCACGCAAATCGTCCATAATATCTAATAATCTATTGAAAGCATCGAGTTGTTGTTGTCTTGAATTCATGATTTTGATTTTTGTAAAAATAAAAAATCCTATTACACAATTTGAGCAATAGGATTTGTATTTATAAAAAAGTAATTAACTATTTTTTTGCTTTAGCTTTTGGTTTTTCGGCTGTTTCTTTTTTAGCTTTAACTTCTTCAACTACTTGTTCTTTAACAGATTCAGCGTTTTCAACTTTTGGTTCTTCTTTTGAAACCATTCCTTTTCCTTGAAGCATATTGTACCAATTCAATACTTTCTTGATATCTGATGGATATACTCTATCTTCATCATAATCTGGTACAATTTGAGAAAAATACTCAATCAATTTTGCATTGTCTTCTTTGTGAGAAATTGCTGGTCCTTCATTTTCTTTTACTGCAATGGCACGTAAAATTTCAACTAAAGGTTTTTCTTCAGTATGTGTGTACATTGAAATTTCAGAAAGTAAACTTACATTACTTTTCATTCCAACTGTAATCTTTTTTCCATCTAATAATGACTCAGCAACAAAACCTGAACGCGTTTGAATTTTCAATTCGAATAAACCTGGTTTTCCTGAAATGGCTAATATTTTTTCTACATTCATTTTCTAAAATTATTTTAAGCGGTGGCAAATATAACTAAATAAAATTCCAAATATCAAATCCCAAATACCAATTTTGTAACTTCATGAAAATTTTGGAATTTGGAATTTCTCGCTTGGAATTTAAAAAAAACTATCTTCCTTTTTTATTACAAAATCTCATTTTATAATCTGGTCTTGCTTTACCATCCATGATATTTTGTAATTTCTTTTTAATTAACGTACGTTTTAGTGTAGATATTTTATCCGTAAATAAAATTCCTTCAATATGATCGTATTCGTGCTGTATTACTCTGGCAATCAAGCCATCATAAACTTCTGTTTTTTTGTTAAAATTCTCATCAAAATATTCGATTGTGATGGTTTCGTTTCGGTAGACATCTTCACGAACATCTGGAATACTTAAACAGCCTTCATTAAAACCCCATTCTTCACCTTCTTCTTTCAACATTTTGGCGTTGATGAATGTCTGCTTGAATCCTTTTAATTGTTCTTGTTCTTCTTTTGTTAAATCTTCACTATCACTAAAAGGTTCGGTGTCAATTACAAATAATCGAATTGGCAAACCTACTTGTGGCGCAGCTAAACCAACACCATAGGCATTATACATAGTATCATACATATTTGCGATGATTTCTTGCAAATTTGGATGTTCTGAAGTGATATCATCACATACTTTTCTTAAAACTGGATCGCCGTAGCCAACTATTGGTAATATCATTTTTTTAGTATTCAGTGTTCAGTATTCAGTGTTCAGCCGAATAACTTTCTAATTTTTTTTGCAAAAGTAATTAAAAAAATAAATTAGTGTTGTAATTTCAAGGTTTTGCTTGTTTTTTCTCTAATTGCTTTACATAATTCAGGGTTTTCATTCAAAGGTTTTCCAAATGAAGGAATCATTTTTTTTAATTTTTCTTGCCAAGCAGCAGAATTCATTTCATCTTTAAAACATCGATTTAAAACATCAATCATTGCCGATACAGCTGTTGAAGCTCCTGGTGAAGCGCCAAGTAAACACGCCAAAGTTCCGTCAGAGCAAGTTATAATTTCAGTACCAAATTCTAAGGTTCCGCCTTCTTTTTCATCTTTTTTGATGACTTGAACACGTTGACCAGCATCGAGTAATTCCCAATCTTCCATTATCGCATTTGGAAAATATTCGCGTAAAGCTTCCATTCGTTTTTCGTCTGATTGCATTACTTGTTCTATCAAATATTTAGTCAAAGGCATGTTATTCCATCCTGCATAAAGCATTGGTTTTATATTATCCAATTCAATAGAATCTAATAAATCTAAATAGGAACCATTCTTCAAAAACTTAGTTGAAAAACCTGCAAATGGTCCAAAAAGAAGTTCTTTTTTACCATTAATAATTCGTGTATCTAAATGTGGAACCGACATTGGTGGTGCGCCAACAGATGCTTTTCCATAAACTTTTGAATGATGTTTTTGTATTATATTTTCATTATTACATTTCAACCATTGTCCACCGACAGGAAATCCGCCATAACCTTCAGCTTCTTGAATATCGGCTTCTTGCAAAAGCAATAATGATGCTCCGCCAGCTCCAATAAAAACAAATTTGGCTTCCGATTTTATTTTTTCATCTGAATTTAAATCCTTGATTTTCAAACGCCAAGTCTTATCTTCTTTTTTCTTTATTCTTTTTACTTCATGATTATAATGAACTGAAACGCCTTCTTGTTTCGACAAATAGTCAAGCATTCTTTTTGTTAATTCGCCAAAGTCAACATCAGTTCCAAAATCCATTTTTGTAGCTGCTATATCTTCAGCTTCACTCCTATCTTGCATTACTAAAGGCATCCACGATTTTAATTGTTCCAAATCGGTACTAAATTTCATTTCTGAAAAAAGTGGATTTTTAATTAACGCTTGGTGACGCTTATGTAAAAATTCAACATTTTCTTTTCCCCAAACAAAACTTAAATGCGGAATAGAATGAATAAAAATTTCAGGATTTGACAATTTATCATTCTCAACCAAATAACTCCAAAACTGACGTGTTACTTCGAATTGTTCTGCAATTTTGATTGCTTTTTTTACCTCTATAATGCCATTTTCATTTTGAGGCGTATAATTTAGTTCGCAAAAAGCTGAATGACCAGTTCCTGCATTATTCCAAGCCGAAGAACTTTCTTGAGCTGGTTTATCCAATCTTTCGTAAATTTCTATAGTGATATCAGGTTGCAATTCTTTTAGAAAAACACCCAAAGTGGCACTCATGATTCCAGTTCCGATAAGAATTACATCAGGTTGATTCATAATTTTTGTTGCGAGTAGCAAGTTTCGAGTTAAAAAATTCTAAGTAATTTTATATCGTAATAAATAATCTTGAAGCATTATTGTTGCAGCAATCTCGTCTACTAAACCTTTGTTTTGGCGTTGTTTCTTTTTCAATCCGCTATCAATCATAGTTTGGAAAGCCATTTTGGAAGTAAATCGCTCGTCAACACGTTCCATTTTCATTTGAGGAAACTCTGATTTGAATTTGATAACAAATTTTTCAATAATTTCAGCACTTTCAGATGGTTGACCATTCATTTGTTTGGGTTCACCAACAATAACTTTTTCAACTTTTTCTTTAGCAAAATATTCTTTTAAAAAAGCTATAATAGTTTCCGATGGAATTGTTGTTAAACCTGATGCAATTATTTGAAAATCATCAGTAACGGCAATTCCTGTTCTTTTTATTCCGTAATCTATGGCTAGAATTCTTGGCATTTTAAAAATTTTATACAAATATAGGATATTGAATTAGTCAAAATAATTTTTCTAAATTAAATAAAACAAAAAAGGCACTCTTTACAGAATACCTTTTGATAAATTGTAATTTAAAACAAACTATTTAACTGCTTCAAATTTTGCTAAAGCTGCTCCTTTTGACTTATGAAAATGCAACATTTTACCTTCAATCATATAATTGTCAGTTTTTTCAATTGTTTTGATGAAGTTACTTTCAAACTCCATATTTGGACAAGCCATTCTGGTAGCAATTACTTTCGAAAAAGCCAATTTTCCTGTGGCTTTCATTACAAAAGTTCCAGCTAAATTGTTACAACCTGCATAAGCAGCAAACTTTCCAGATTTAGAATCTAAATTGATGAAATAGTCTTTGCTAGAAGTGCTTTTTACTGCTTTACCATTTAATTCTACCAACTTCCATTTAGTTTCTGCTAAAGCAAACTTACCTTTAGAAGGATCTGTCGTTTTTATTGTTGTTTTTGTAGACATTTTGTTCAATAATTCAACATCTGAAGAATCAACTTTAGTTGTGTCTACAACAACAGTATCTTTAACTACCATAGTAGCGTCTTGATTTACAATTGTGTCGTTTTCGGTTGCAGTTTCTGTCTTTTCTT
>JAAFHW010000034.1:18092-24762 GCA_013298525.1 Flavobacteriia bacterium | reverse complement strand
GTTTCTGCTGATAGTAACTCAGTTTCTGTAACTACTTTAGCTCCAGTTGTTGATACTACAGCTCCAACAGCTCCAACATTATCAGCTTCTGGAACAACTCAAACTACTACAAATTTATCTTGGACTGGCGCTACTGATAACGTTGCGGTTACAGGATATGATGTATTAAGAAATGGAGTTGTAATTGGATCTACAACTACTGCTACAACTTTTGCAGTTACAGGTTTAACAGCTTCTACGGCTTACACTTTTAATGTTAGAGCTAAAGATGCTGCTGGAAATATTTCTGCAAATAGTAATACTGTTTCTGTAACAACTTTAGCTGTAGCTACAGTTACTTATTGCACATCGGCGGCAACAAATACGAATGACGAAAGAATTGGTAGAGTTCAATTAGGAACAATCAATAACCCATCAACTGGAACTGCAGGTTATGAAAATTTCACAGCAATTTCTACAAATCTTGTGAGAAGTACTGCAAATACAATCACAATCACTCCAACTTGGACAGCAACAGTTTATGCTGAAGGATATGCGGTTTACATAGATTATAATCAAAATGGTGTATTTACCGATGCTGGTGAAACAGTTTATACTAGAGCAGCAACTACAGTAACTCCAGTTTCTGGGTCATTTACAGTTCCAGCTACAGCTACTCTTGGTGCAACTAGAATGAGAGTTAAAATGACTTACAATGCAACACCAACATCTTCTTGCGGCTCGTTTACTTATGGTCAAGTTGAGGATTACACAGTAAATATTACTGCTACAGCTAGAGTTGAAGAAGCTTCTAACAACCAAATTTCTTTTAATTTATATCCAAATCCAGTTTCAGGTGATGTATTAAATATTTCTAATCTTGAAGCAGATTCAAGCTATAGAATTTACAACATGATGGGACAAGAATTAGGAAAAGGTAAAATTGAAAACGAAAGTATTAATGTTGGTAATTTAGCTGCAGGAACTTATTTAATTGAAGTTTCTAATACAAATGGTACAACTTCAAAACGTTTTATCAAACAATAATTTTTTAGTAAGTTAATTTTAAAAGCCGTTGCGTTTATCGTGACGGCTTTTTTTATTACTTTTAACGAATCATTAAAATCATTCATCAAAATGAAGAAAATATTTTTTATAATCGTTAGTACAATGAGTATAGCAGCATCAGCGCAACAAGTTTTATCTCCAGAATTACTTTGGAAATTAGGAAGGGTTTCTGTTTTAGGAATTTCAAAAGATGGAAAATCGGTGGTTTATAAAGTTGCCATTCCATCAGTGGAAGAAAATAAATCGAATTCTAAATTTTACATCATTCCAGTAAATGGAGGAAATGCAACCGAAGTAAAAGATACTAAAGATTTAGTTGCCGATAAAAATGTTTCTCCAGATGGGAAATATATTTTGTCCTCTCAAGAAGTGAAAGTAAATAAAGTTTTAGGGAAAGATATTTATCTAAATCTTGATAAATCAAACGCACAAGTTTATAACTCGTTAGATTATCGCCATTGGGACACTTACAACGATGGTAGTCACAACCACGTGTTTTATGCTGAAAATATAGATAAGGCTACACCAATTGACATTATGGCAAATGAACCTTACGATTCACCTCAAAAACCTCATGGAGGTGATGAAGATTTTATTTGGTCACCAGATTCTAAAAGTATTATTTACGTTTCTAAAAAGAAATTCGGAACAGAATATGCTATTTCTACAAATACTGATTTGTACGAATACAATCTAGAAACGAAAACTACCAAAAACCTTACAGAAGCTAATAAAGGATACGATACCAATCCAACGTTTTCTCCAACAGGAAATCTAACTTGGTTGCAAATGAAACGCGACGGATATGAAGCTGATAAAAATGACATCATCGTTCGTTTCAAAGGAATGGACATGAATCTTACAGCTAATTGGGACGGAAGTGTAGATAATTACGCATGGAGCGCCGACGGTAAAAAAGTATATTTTGTTGCCGCAGTTGACGGAACCAAACAATTATTTGAAGTAAACTTTCCAGGATTAACAAAAATCGCTGTTATGGTTACTCAAGTTACTAATGGTGATTTCGATGTATCGGATATTGTGGCGTTCTCTGGCGACAATGTTATCGTTACAAGAACCGATATGAATCACGCTGCTGAGGTTTATTCCTATAATTTGAAGAAAAAAACTTGGTTGCAATTGACTAAAATCAATGATGAAACCTACAGCAAACTAGCTTTACCAAAATACGAAAGAAGATACGTTACAACAACTGACGGAAAGAAAATGTTGGTTTGGGTAATTTTGCCTCCAAATTTTGATAAAAATAAAAAATACCCAACACTTTTGTATTGCCAAGGTGGACCACAATCACCGTTAACTCAAAGTTATTCTTTCCGTTGGAATTTCTCTTTGATGGCTTCACAAGGTTATGTAGTGGTTGCTCCAAATCGTCGTGGAATGTACGGTCATGGACAAGAATGGAACGAACAAATCTCTAAAGATTGGGGCGGACAAGTAATGGACGATTACCTATCAGCTATTGATGATGTGGCTAAAGAAAGTTATGTAGCTAAGGACAGAATCGGAGCCGTAGGAGCAAGTTATGGTGGCTATTCTGTGTTTTACTTAGCAGGAATTCACAACAACAGATTTAAAACATTTATCTCACATTGTGGCGTTTTCAATTTAGAAAGTATGTACGGCACAACCGAAGAAGTGTTCTTCAATAATTGGGATCACGGTGGAGCATATTGGGAAAAAGACAATGCTGTAGCACAAAAAACTTACGCAAAGTTTAACCCAATCAATATGGTGGACAAGTGGAATACACCAATATTAATCATTCAAGGAGGAAAAGATTACCGTGTGCCAATAGGACAAGGGCAAGAAGCCTTCCAAGCAGCACAATTACGCGGAATAAAAAGTAGATTTTTATTATTCCCAGACGAAAACCATTGGGTATTAAAACCACAAAACGCTCAAGTATGGCAAAGTGAATTTTATAAATGGTTGAAAGAGACGTTGTAGTTTGAAATAAAAAATTTAAAAATGAAATTAGAAATTCCAAAATATAACGAAACGTTTAATCCAATATTAAAAGTTTTAAGTAATGATGAAATATTGCATCGAAGAGAATTAATTAAGAAAGTAATTCAAAATAGCTATTTTCATCTTCCTAAAGAACTATTGGAAGAGAAAATTAAATCCGGAGATGTATTAATTGAAAATAGAATTGCTTGGGGAATTTCTTATTTGAAACAATCTGAGTATGTAAAATATCCAAAAAGAGGATTTGTTCAAATTACACCAAAAGGATTAAAACAAAAAGATGTTTTGACATTAAAACAAGTTCAATTAGACATAAGTAAAACTTTAGTTTATAAAGATGGTAATGTAAAAGATGATGAGATTAATGAAATTAAAACTTCATCACCAGAAGATTTAATTTATGAAGGCTTTAATCAAATTGAAAAGGAAGTCAAAAATGATTTATTAGAAAAATTAAAAACAATAGATCCATATTATTTTGAAAAAGTGATATTGATATTACTAAAAAAAATGGGTTATGGAGAGTTTATTGAAACTTCTAAATCGGGTGATGGTGGAATAGATGGAATTATAAATGAAGATAAACTTGGGTTAGATAAGATTTATATTCAAGCAAAAAGATTTAGTGAAAATAAAGTTAGAGAAAAAGATATTAGAAATTTTATTGGCGCAATGAGTGGAGATACAAATAAAGGAGTTTTTGTAACAACTTCATTATTTGATATTGGAGCAATTGAAAAAGCTAAAAATGCACATCATAAAATAATATTATTAGACGGAAATAAGTTGGTTGATTTAATGCACGAATTCAATGTCGGAATTCAAATAAAAGCAACTTATGAAGTAAAACAATTAGACGAAGATTTCTTTGAAGAACAATAAACTCACATCAAACAAAAACCCCGACTTCAATTGAAATCGGGGTTTTTATATTTAATATCTAATATCAAAAATCTAATATTAGACTAGTATCTGTAATACTCAGGTTTGAATGGTCCAGCAACGTCAACACCAATATAAGCAGCTTGATCGTCACGTAAAGTTTCCAATTCAACTCCTAATTTAGCTAAGTGTAAAGCAGCTACTTTTTCATCTAAATGTTTTGGTAACATATAAACTTCATTTTTGTAAGCTGCGCTGTTAGTCCATAATTCAATTTGAGCTAACGTTTGGTTTGTAAAGGAGTTACTCATTACAAAACTTGGGTGACCAGTTGCACAACCTAAGTTTACTAAACGACCTTCAGCTAAGATAAGAATGTCTTTTCCAGCGATAGTATATTTATCAACTTGTGGTTTGATTTCAACTTTAGATGCACCGTGGTTTTTGTTTAACCAAGCCATATCAATTTCGTTATCGAAGTGACCAATGTTACAAACGATAGTTTTATCTTTCATTTGCTCAAAGTGAGAACCAAGAACGATGTCTTTATTTCCTGTAGTTGTGATGATAATATCAGCATTAGCTACAACTGTGTTTAATTTTTTCACTTCAAATCCGTCCATTGCAGCTTGTAAAGCACAAATTGGATCAATTTCAGTTACAGTAACAATAGAACCAGCACCACGGAAAGAAGCCGCAGTTCCTTTTCCAACGTCACCATATCCACAAACAACAACTCTTTTTCCAGCTAACATAATATCTGTTGCTCTTCTTACAGCATCAACAGCAGATTCTTTACAACCGTATTTGTTGTCAAATTTCGATTTAGTAACCGAATCATTTACGTTAATTGCTGGCATGAATAAAGTTCCGTTTTTCATTCTTTCATACAAACGGTGAACACCAGTTGTAGTTTCTTCTGATAAACCTTTAATTCCGGGAATTAATTCTGGGTAACGGTCAAAAACCATATTTGTTAAATCACCACCATCATCAAGAATCATGTTTAATGGTTGTCTATCTTCACCAAAGAATAAAGTTTGCTCAATACACCAGTCAAAAGATTCTTCGTCAAGACCTTTCCAAGCATAAACTTGAATTCCGGCAGCAGCAATCGCAGCAGCAGCTTGATCTTGAGTTGAGAAAATGTTACAAGATGACCAAGTAACTTCTGCACCAAGAGCAATTAAAGTTTCAATTAAAACAGCAGTTTGAATAGTCATGTGAAGACATCCTGCAATTCTTGCACCTTTTAAAGGTTGAGTTGCTCCATATTCAGCTCTCAAAGCCATTAATCCTGGCATTTCAGCTTCAGCCAATTCAATTTCTTTTCTTCCCCAAGCCGCAAGGTTAATGTCCTTAACTTTGTAAGCTACAAATGGTAATGTTTGTGTACTCATCTATTATGTATATTTGTATTTTTAAAATTTGGTGCAAAATTACAACATAGGTTTTGATTTTAATAATTTATTTTAAAATTTGTGAAATGTTTAAATGTTTAATCTTTTGAAAAACAACAAAATACTAAATGCCATTACATAAAGTCATCTATTTGTCTAACAACACCAAACTGTATCTTTGGAAGATTACAGAAGATTTTGACATGCTTTTCAGTCAAGTAAAATTGAAAGATTCCTCTTTAGCGCGATTGGAAACTATGAAATCAGAAAGTCATCAAAAAGGATTTTTAGCTGTGAGAATGTTATTACAACATAATGATTATTCGGATTTCGATTTATTTTATGATGAATTTGGAAAGCCACACATAAAACCACAAGGTTGTAGTATTAAAGATATTGAAATTTCGATTTCGCATTCCAATGATTTTTCAGCAATCGCAATTAGTGATAAAAAAGTAGGGTTAGATTTAGAACAAATTAAAGAAAAAGCACTAAAAATAGCTTCTCGATTTATGGATGTTTCGCATTTAGAAAATCTATCTGAAGAAGAAAAAATAAAGAAAGCAACTGTTGTTTGGGGAATTAAAGAAAGCATTTTCAAAATCAAAAACGAAAAAGGAATTAGTTTTCCGAACCATATTTTTGAAGACGATTTTTCTTTTGAAGATAAAAAAGCAACGGCAACATTAAAATTTAATAACAAAGAAGAAAAGTTCCAAATCCAATTCGATTCGGTAGAAGATTATATCTTTGTCTGCGCCTTTGAAAGTAAACAATGACAAATAGTTACCAAAATATTCTAAACTCAAAAACCAAAGGTGAAAATCTCCTTGCCATTCTTCTCGATCCAGATAAGTTGGCAGTGGGAAATCTTTCGGATTTAATTGAAAAAATAAATCAATCACCTGCAACACATATTTTCGTTGGAGGAAGTTCATTCGATGGAACACATTTAGATGAATTAATTATTGAATTAAAATCAAAAATCAACTTACCATTTCTATTGTTTCCAGGAAATCCATCACAAATTTCTGATAAAGCTGACGGAATTTTATTCCTAACTTTATTATCAGGAAGAAACCCAGATTATTTAATTGAACACCAAGTAAATGCTGTTCCAATTATTAAAAAAACTAGTTTAGAAGTCATTTCAACAGGATATATTTTAATAGAAAGTGGGAATGAAACCGCTGTTGAAAGAGTGAGTCAAACCAAACCATTAGATAGAAACAACCACGAATACGCATTGCAAACCGCTCAAGCAGGCGAATTCATCGGAAATAAATTAATTTATCTCGAAGCTGGAAGTGGAGCAAAATTATCCGTTCCAAAAGAAATGATAAGATTAG
>JAAFHW010000034.1:0-18082 GCA_013298525.1 Flavobacteriia bacterium | reverse complement strand
CGTTGGTGGCAGCATTCGTTCCAAACAAGAAATCGAAAATGCTTTCAATGCTGGAGCAGATATAGTAGTAATCGGAACCGCATTTGAAAATGATACTAATTTTTTTAATTCTTAAATCAAAATTCAAAAATCGTTAATCAAATGTTAGATTTTCTGATATCACAATATAAAAACGCTACAACACTTCAAATTATATTGGAGTCACTAGCGTTTGTATTCGGAATTTCGAGCGTTTATTTTGCCAAAAAAGAAAATATTTTGGTATATCCAACAGGATTAATTTCGACAATTATAACGGTTTATTTGTTGTATCAAGCAAAATATTTTGGCGATATGACTATGAATTTTTACTATTCTATAATGAGTATTTATGGTTGGTACAAGTGGACTTCAAGTGCCGATGAACCCGAATTAGAAATAACTAGAACTTCAACAAAAGAGAAATTAATAGGTGTAGGATTATTTATTTTAACAATGATAATTACTTATTTAGTGTATCTTTTTTTCGATTATAAACTTGAAATTCCTAATTATATTGATATTTTTACATCTGGAATATTTTTTACCGCTATGTGGTACATGGCCTTAAAGAAAATAGAAAATTGGACCTTGTGGATTATCGGTGATTTAATAGCAGTTCCTTTATTTGCCCACAGAGGCTTAGGAATGTTATCATTACAGTATTTAGTTTTTACAATATTAGCTATTTTAGCCTACATTCAATGGAAGAACATCTTAAACAAGAACATACAGAAATAATAAAAATTGCTTTTGTAGGACCTGAATCAACAGGTAAAACCACATTAGCATCGCAACTTGCTGAAGAATTCAATACCAATTGGATTCCAGAGTTTGCACGCGATTATCTTCAAGACAAATGGGATTTGAAACAAGAAATTTGTGTTAAAGAAGATTTAATTCCAATTGCAATAGGGCAAACGCAACTTGAGAATAAAGCGTTGAAGAATGCTAATAAAATTCTTTTTTGTGACACTACTGTTTTGGTTATCAAAGTATTTTCTGATATTAACTACAATTCTTGTGATGCAATAATTGCAAAAGCAGCCAAGAAGCACAAATATGATTTGATTTTTCTAACAGACGTTGATGTTCCGTGGGAAAAAGATGATTTAAGAGATAAACCAGACGATAGGGAAAAATCAATAGCTTTTTTTGAACAAGCTTTGGTCGAATTTAAAAAGCCTTTCATCAAACTTTCTGGAAATAAAGAAGAACGTCTTGAAAAAGCAACCAAAATAATTTCAGATTTTCTAAAAGCAAAAAAGTTAGGTTTAAACTCATTTGACTATATAAAAATCTACAACAGAAATACTAATTTAGATGTCATTGAAGACCAATTTCAAATATTGAAAAGCGGAATTCCAAAGATAAATTTAGAACGACCGGCCATAATTAATGACGGAATTCTAAGAATAACCGATGACGAAGCTAAGTATTTTTCAAATTTTTTTGATGAGAAAAAGACTAATCTTAAACTGAAAAAATTTGTACCAGCTTCTGGAGCAGCAAGTAGAATGTTCAAGTTTTTAAACGAATTTTTGAATGAATTTAAACTTGGTGAAGAAAGTATAAACGCTTATATTAATAGAAAAAAGGATAAAAATTTACCTATCTTTTTAGTAGCAAAAGAAAAGTTTCCTTTCTACAATGAAATTTTAGAGGTTGCCAAATCCTCATTGCCAGAATATGGGACATGGGAAAAAGATACCCGAGATTTTGGTTTTATAAAAACAATGCTTTCTCCTAAATATTTTGATTTTTCAAACAAACCAAAAGGCGTTTTACCTTTTCATAAATATGAAAATTACACTGCTACTGCGATAGAAGAACATTTAAATGAATGTGCTTTTTATGCTACTTCAAATGGAAAATCCAATCTTCATTTTACAGTTTCAGAGGAACATCAAAGTGATTTTGAAACCATTATCAATGAAGTAAAACCAAAAATTGAAAAACAAACCAATGCAGAAATTAATGTAAAATATTCTTACCAAAATAAAGCTACAGATGTTATTGCGGTTGATTTGGATGGGAATCCTTTTAGAGATGAAAAAGATAATATCGTTTTCAGACCAGGCGGACATGGTGCATTGATTGAAAATTTGAACAATCTAATTGCAGATGTGATTTTCATCAAGAACATCGATAACGTTATTCAAAATCATATTCAAGAAATTGCACTTTATAAAAAAGCTTTGGCTGGAATTTTAATTCAATATCAAGAAGTTATTTTTAAGTATATGAAAATGCTTAATAGTGAAAATGTTTCTAACGAAGATTTGAATGAAATTGTAAATTATATAAAATCAAAATTGAATATTGATATAAAAGATGATTTTTCAAAATTCACCAAAGAAAGTAAAGTTGATCATTTAAAAACGATTTTAAACCGTCCAATTCGTGTTTGTGGAATGGTTAAAAATGAAGGCGAACCTGGTGGTGGACCATTTTGGGTAATCGATAAAAAAGGAAAAACATTTTTACAAATAATAGAATCTTCTCAGATTGATTCAAAGGATACAAGGCAAAAAGAAATCTTTGAAAGCGCAACACATTTTAACCCAGTTGATTTAGTATGCGGAATAAAAGATTACAACGGACAAAAGTTTGATTTAATGAAATTCATAGATAAAAATTCAGGCTTTATTGTTGAAAAAAACAACAAAGGAAAATCATTAAGAGCATTTGAACTACCGGGACTTTGGAACGGTGCTATGGCAAAATGGATGACTATTTTTGTTGAAGTTCCGTTAATTACTTTCAATCCTGTAAAAACAGTAAACGATTTGTTAAAACCTGCTCATCAATCAACAAATGGACAAGGATAAAATCATTTCAGAACTTTCTTTCAAGGCCGTTAGAAGCTCAGGAGCTGGTGGACAAAACGTAAATAAAGTTTCGTCCAAAGTAGTTTTAACATTTGATTTAAACAATTCTCAATCACTTTCAGAGGAAGAAAAAGAAAGGTCTCAAAAGAAATTAAAGTCCAAATTAACTCTTGATGGAATTTTAATCTTAAATTGTGATGAAGACAGAAGCCAACTTAAAAATAAAGAAATCGTTATAAAAAGATTTCTGGAGTTGATAGAAAAATCATTAGTAATTCCAAAAGAAAGAAAAGCTACCAAAATTCCAAAATCAGTTATCGAAAAAAGATTAAAAGACAAATCATCCAATTCTGAAATAAAACAGAACAGGAAAAAGCCTGATTTATAAAAAAATCTAATGGTCTAATAATCTAAAAGTCTAAAAATCTTTTTACCTTTGCATTGTCTCAAAAGGGGTGCTCTAAATTACGAGCTGAGATTATACCCAATGAACCTAGAACAGGTAATGCTGTTTAGGGAAAAGTGACAAAACAGAGTGCACGCTGAACTTTGTCACAGGAAACAAACATTTTTATTTTTTTAACCAAGAATAATTACCTCTTTTTATTCGTATAATTTATTTTACGAATGGAAATTTTATTTGAAAAAACTTGCCACAAAGACTCGAAGGCACAAAGATTTAAATTGCGAAGTCTATTATCTATTTTCTTTTTTCTATTATCTATTTTCTCTATTGCACAAGAGAAACCCAAGGACACAACAAAAGTTACAACACTCGATGAAGTTTTAATTGCAGGAGTTCGAGCTCAAAAAAACAATCCAGTTACTTTTACTAATGTTAGTAAAGAACAAATTGCTCCTAGAAATCTTGGGCAAGACATTCCAATTTTACTTAATTATTTACCTTCTGTAGTTTCTACAACCGATGCTGGAAACGGAATTGGGTATACTTACATGAGAGTAAGAGGAACAGATGGTTCTAGAATTAATGTCACTTTAAACGGAGTTCCATTCAATGACAGCGAAAGTCAAGGAACATTTTTTGTAAACCTACCTGATTTTGCTTCATCTGTAGAAAGTCTTCAATTACAACGCGGTGTAGGAACTTCTACTAATGGTGCTGGTGCATTTGGAGCAAGTTTAAATATGCAAACTAAATCTTTTCAAGAAAAATCTTATGCAGAAATTGCTAATTCTGTTGGGAGTTTTAACACAAGAAAACACACATTAGCTTTCGGAACAGGTTTACACAATAATTTTGAATTTAACGGAAGAATTTCTCAAATTGCTTCTGATGGTTATGTAGACAGAGCTGCTACTAATATGTTTGGTTATTTTTTTAATGCCAATTATATTCATAAATCAACTCAAATTAAAGCCTTGTTTTTTGGAGGCAAAGAAAAAACATATCAGGCATGGTACGGCATTGAAGATTTGGATAAATTAAAAAACGATAGAACTTTCAATCCAGCTGGAATGTATTTTGACGCAGATGGAACCATGCGTTTTCACGATAACGAAACCGATAATTATTGGCAAAATCATTTTCAATTACATTGGTCAGAAAACTGGTCAGAAAATTGGTCTTCTAATGTTGCTCTTCATTACACAATTGGAAAAGGATATTTTGAACAATACAAAGAAGATGAAACATTATCCGATTATTATTTACCCGATTTTCAAGGAAATTCAACCTCAGATTTAATTAGAAAGAGATGGTTGGATAATGATTTTTTCGGAACGACTTTTACTTTAAATTACAAAAAAAATAAAACAAATATTTTATTTGGTGGTGCTGCAAATCGATATTTAGGAAAGCATTTTGGTGAAGTCATTTGGACACAATATTATGTTCCAAATTCAAATAGATACTATAATAATATTGGAAACAAAGACGATGTAAATGCTTATGTAAAAGCATCACAAACTTTTGGAAAATTAAACTTATTCGCAGATTTGCAATATCGAATGGTTTTTTACAAAGCCAATAGTGTACGATTTGATGATGTAAATGATACGTTTAGATTTTTTAATCCAAAAGTTGGTTTAAATTATCAATTGAACAGCAAAAATGCTTTTTACACTTTTGCAGGAATTGCCAATAAAGAACCAAGAAGAGACGATTACGAAAATGGAAGCACAAAATCCGAACGCTTATTTGATTTTGAATTGGGTTGGAAATATACTTCCAAGAAAATGATTGTCAATGCAAATGCTTTTTACATGCGATATAAAAATCAGTTGGTCTTGACAGGAGCTTTGAATGATGTTGGTTCGCCAATTTTTACCAATAGTGGATCAAGTTATAGATTAGGATTAGAGTTAGAATCTACTTTAAAATTGGGAAGCAAGTTTACGATTCAACCTAATGTGACTTTAAGTCAAAACAAGAACGAAGATTTCTTTTTTCAACGTGATGGAGTTCTTCAAAACTTAGGTAATACTAGTATAGCTTTTTCTCCAAATCTTGTTATTGGTAATGCAATAACTTATTCGCCAAAAAAGAATTTGAATTTTACAATTCTAAATAAATTCGTCGGGAAACAATATATGGGAAATATTGATACAGAAAAATCAGTATTGAAAGCCTATTACGCACACGATTTGAATATTACTTATTTGTGGAACATCAACAAAGGACTTAAATCAATTCTATTCTCAGGATTGATTAATAATGTTTTGGATAATAAATATGAGTCGAATGGCTATTTCTATACTTATGATGATGATTTTTCAAATCCAGGAACTATTACAACAATTGAAGGTGCAGGATATTTTCCGCAAGCAACAAGAAACTTTTTAGTTGGTGCAACATTAACCTTTTAATGATAATCTAATTCTTAATAAAAAAAGCCAAGTTAGAATTTTTCCGACTTGGCTTTTATTATTAGTTATAAACTCTTATCACATCACCATTTACTTCAACACGATATTTTTTTAAATCATAGGATTGTCCAGAGGATTGTCCAGTAAATAAATTATAATTTTCACTACCACATGAACAATTAGCATTGGATCCACTAATGTTTAAAGTTGAACAAGATGTTAAATCCTGATTTGGACATGCACCATCAAAAGCATTAAATCCGCTTCCTGTATTGAATACAATTATTCCTCTTGAAGGACCTGAAGGATAGGCTTTTACAGCATTTCCTGTGAATTTCAAACTAGCATAAGTTGGCAAATTAGTATTCAAATCTATAGAGAAATTATAATTTGGAAGATAAGGATTGTCGTTATTAAACCTGTCTTTACTGCATCCAAAAATGAAAGTAGCGAAAAGAATTAATAGAGTTGTTTTTTTCATTTTAAAAATTTTACAAAAAGATTAGTTCAAAAAAAATTAAATTAGTTAACTTTGTATAACATTACTAGACAAAAATAGGAATTTAATAAACAAAAAATATATCTTTGAAAAAAGAAATCCCGTTCCGATGGGATTTTTTCTATTTTATGATAACGATGAAATAGTAACTTTCGATATAAAATTAACAGAAAAATAACTTCATTTAAGTTAAAAAGTGAAGCTTAATAAAGAATAAAATTATGAGTACAGTATCGTATTATACAGCTGAAGGATTAAAAAAATTAAAAGAGGAATTAGACCATTTAAAAAGTGTGATGCGCCCAAAAGCATCAGCAGACATAGCAGAGGCAAGAGATAAAGGTGATTTGTCTGAAAATGCAGAATATGACGCAGCCAAAGAAGCTCAAGGAATGTTAGAAATGCGTATTTCAAAATTGGAAGAAGTATATTCTAATGCAAGGTTAATTGACGAAAGTAATTTAGACTTATCTAAAGTGCTGGTTCTTTCTAAGGTGAAAATTAAAAATCAAGCCAACGGAATGGAATTGAATTATACATTGGTTGCTGAAAGTGAAGCCGATTTAAAAACAGGAAAAATCTCAGTAACTTCTCCAATAGGAAAAGGATTACTTGGTAAATCTGTTGGAGAAATAGCAGAAATCACTGTGCCTAATGGGACAATAAAATTTGAAATTGTAGAAATTTCACGTGATTAATTATGAGTAGTATTTTCACCAAAATAGTAAACGGAGAAATTCCTTGTTATAAAATTGCAGAAGACGAGAATTTTTTAGCTTTTTTAGATGTAAATCCAAATGCTAAAGGACACACTTTATGTATTCCAAAACAAGAAATCAATAAAATCTTTGATATTGAAGATGATTTGTATTTAGGATTGATGGCTTTTTCAAAAAAAGTTGCTGTTGCTCTTGAAAAAACAGTTTCTTGCAAAAGAATTGGTATGGCTGTTATTGGTTTGGAAGTTCCTCATGCGCACGTTCATTTAATTCCTTTAAACGAAATGGATGAAATGCGTTTTCAAAACAAAGTTTCGCTAACTAAAGAAGAGTTTGAAGATTTAGCGAAAGCGATTCAAAACAATTTATAAAACAATTTATCGTTTCTTAAATACAAACCTGTTACGTTTATAGCTTAACGGGTTTTTTATTTTTACTTTATGAAATTTAATTATCATATAATATTCTTATTTTTTTTCTCATTTGTAGTTGCTCAAGTAAAAAATGAATATGCTACAATTGATGCAATAATGAATAAAATCCCAACAGAAAAAACAACATCCACTTCAGATATAGCCGATTATATTAATCTCAATTTTAAATCAGAATCGGATAAAATTAGAGCCGCATTTTATTGGACTGCAAACAATATTAGTTATGATATTGAAAACATGAATGAACCAAATTTTGTTTATTCCTCTTCAGAAAAGATTGCAAGTGCTTTAAAAAGCAAGAAAGGCGTTTGTATTCATTATGCTGAGATTTACAATGAAATAGCAAATAAACTAGGTGTTAAAACTGTAATTGTGGTGGGTTATACCAAACAAAATGGTGTTGTTTCTCCAATTGGTCATGCATGGAATGCTTCTAAAATTGAAGGTAAATGGTTTCTTTTTGATCCAACTTGGGGTGCAGGTTACGTCAATAATTTGAAGTTTTATAAAAAACTAAATAATAATTTTTTTAAAACATCAGCTGCTAAAATGATTCAAACGCACATGCCATTTGACTATTTATGGCAATTTTCAAATGAGCCGATTACAAACCATGAGTTTTTTAGTGGAATTATACAAAAAGATAAACCTAAAATGAATTTTAATTTTGATTCAGAAATTGAAAAATATGAAACACATCCTAAGGAAGAACAAGCATTTGAAGTAGCTGAACGTATCGAAAAAAATGCTGTCATTAATAATCTAATTGCTGAATATTTGGCTTCAAAAAAAGAGGAGTTTAATGTGATTCGTCAAAATAAGAACATTGAAAAAGTAGCACAAATTGTATTAGACTATAATAGTGCAGTAGCATCTTTAAATGATTTTGTTTTTTATAGAAATAATAAATTCAAACCACAATATTCAGACGAAATCATTAGTGAAATGATAAATACTCCACTGAATGCATTAAAAAAATGTCAAGATGCTATTTATGGTGTAGGTTCTGTTGGAAAAGATAACACATCCAATTTGAAAACGCTTAAATCACAAATGGCTCAAAACATCAAAATCGCAACAGAACACGCTCAGTTTGTTAAAGATTATTTAAGTAAAAACAAAGTGCAAAGAAAATTGATGTTTACAAAAACTAGATAATTATTTAGCTTTCTTATAAAGAATTTGCATTGTAGTTCCTTTGTCAATCTCTGAATGGGCTACTTTTATTTTTCCGTTATGATATTCCTCAACAATTCTTTTGGTTAGTGATAAGCCCAAACCCCAACCACGTTTTTTAGTAGTAAATCCTGGCTCAAAAACACGTCTGTATTGATTTTTTGGAATACCTTTTCCTGAATCGATTACATTGATTTTTATGTTTTGACCTTCTTTTTCAATCATGATTTTCAATTTGCCTCTGCCTTTCATAGCATCAATAGCATTTTTCATCAAATTTTCAATGGTCCAACTATGTAAAGCCGGATTGATAGAAACCAATATCGGATTTTTTGGAGCAGAAAAGGTAAACTCAACTTGTTTCGAAAAACGCGATTTTAAATAATCAAAAGAATTTCTAGTTTCTTCAACGATATCTTTAGTTTCCAAAACAGGTTCTGAACCAATTTTAGAAAATCGTTCGGTTATAGTTTGTAATCTGTTGATGTCTTTTTCAATCTCAGAAACAGTGGTTTCGTCAACATTATCGGCTTTCATTATTTCTAACCAACCAATTAAAGAAGATAAAGGCGTTCCAATTTGATGTGCGGTTTCCTTCGCCATTCCTGCCCAAAGCTTATTTTGGGTGGCCATTTTAGTGCTTTTGTAAAAATTGTAAACCACAGCTCCAAACAAGAAAATGATGAATAATAAAGCGATTGGGTAATACTTTAGTTTATTCAATAAAGAAGAATCACCATAATATAAATTATGCGTTCGACCTTCAGAAATTTTCATCACAATTGGATCATTCTGATTTTTTAGTCGCTGTAAAAAGGCTCTTAATTTGGTTTTGTCTTTTAAAATATCATCTTCAATATTTACTTGATTTATTATAGAATCCTTTTCAGTAACTATGATAGGAATATTGGCAGTTTGAATAATTTGCAAAGGCAATTCTAAATCGGCATTTAAATCATCTGTATTGATTTTTTTTTGAGATAATGCCCAATGTTGCATTTTGACACGCTCTTCTTGCTTAAAAATTTGAAAAAAAGAATATGTATTCCACAAAATAAGAGAAACAATCACAAATGAAGTGATGATGATAATCCAACGCGTTGTGTTTCTTCTATCGGAGAATTGCATATTTAAAATTTGTTTAAAAGTAATGATTTTTTTCAAATTGAAATTGATTTTTCAAATTGCCATTGCCTTCGAATTCTTATCTTTGTAAAAATTCCAAATTTTATGCTAACAATTGATCCAAAAGAACTTTCTCCAATGAAATTGCAAGGCTATTTGCAAAGTGCTATTGCGCCAAGACCAATTGCATTTGCAAGTACAATTGACAAAAACGGAAAGCCTAATTTATCACCGTTTAGTTTTTTTAATATTTTTAGTTCTAATCCGCCAATTTTGGTTTTTTCACCTGCGAGAAGAGTTAGAAATAATACAACGAAACACACTTTAATTAATTGTGAAGAGACACGTCAAGTAGTTATAAATGTTGTGAATTTTGATATTGTGCAACAAATGTCATTATCAAGTACAGAATATCCTGATGGCGTTAATGAGTTTGCAAAATCGGGTCTGACTCCAATTCCATCAGAAATGGTAAAACCTTATCGTGTTGCCGAAAGTCCAGTGCAATTTGAATGTAAAGTCAATCAAATTATTCCATTAGGAACTGAAGGTGGAGCCGGAAATATGATTATTTGTGAAGTAGTTAAAATGCACATTAATGAAGCAGTTTTAGATTCAGAAGGAAATATTGATCCAATGAAAATTGACTTGGTTTCAAGATTAGGAGGAAATTGGTATTCGAGAGCCAATCAAGGACTTTTTGAAGTAGAAAAACCATTGGCAACTTTAGGAATAGGAGTAGATGCGATTCCAGAATTTGTGAAAGAAAGTCCTATTTTTAATGGGAATGATTTAGGGAAATTAGGAAATGTAGAAGCATTGCCAACCAATGAAGAAATTACTATATTTGTAAAACAAAATTTTGAAGTGAAAGGTGTTTTGAGTGCTGATGATGAGTTTAAAAAACACCAATTAGCCAAAGAATATTTAGATAAAAACGAGGTGCTTACCGCTTGGAAAGTGCTTTTAGCAAAACAATAAACAATAATATTATGGAAGTTTCAGGAAAAGTAAAAGTAGTAAGCGCAGAAATTCAAGTTAGTGCTACTTTCAGAAAAAGAGAATTAGTGGTAACTACAGATGAGCAGTATCCACAACACATTATGATTGAATTTACTCAAGATAAAAGTGATTTATTGAATAATGTTGCCGTTGGTGATGCGGTAAAAGTATCTATTAATTTAGGTGGAAGAGAATGGGTGAATCCTCAAGGAGAAACTAAATATTTTAATTCAATAAGAGGTTGGAGAGTTGAAAAACTTCAAACAGAAGCTCCAGCAGCAGCTCAACAAATGCCTCCGATGCCTGCAGCAGAAGCATTTGCTCCAGCAACTGATTTTAAAGAAGAAGAACACGACGATTTACCTTTTTAATTAAAAGGAAAATTCCAATTTTTAAATTCCAAATTCCAATGAAGCACATCTTATTTGGAGTTTGGAATTTATTTTTTGGAATTTATAATTTTATCTTATGTATTTCCTAACCAAAGAACTTTTTTTTCCACCAGTTGAAGAAGCTTCGTATGAAGGAATTCTTGCTGTTGGCGGTGATTTGTCTGTAGAACGATTGCTTCTTGCCTACAATAATGGAATTTTTCCTTGGTTTGATGCTGATGAACCCATTCTTTGGTGGTCACCAAGCGAACGAATGGTGGTGAATCCAAAGGATTATAAAGTTTCTAAAAGTCTTCGAAATATTATTAATCGGAATATTTTTGAAGTGACTATCAATAAAGATTTCGAATCGGTTATTAAAAATTGTCAAGAAATTGAAAGAAAAGGCCAAGATGGAACTTGGATTTCTAATGATATTATTAAATCGTATACCGAATTATATCAATTAGGAAAAGCAAAATCATTTGAAGTTTGGCAAAATGGTGAGCTCGTTGGCGGACTTTATGGAGTTGATTTAGGACATGTTTTTTGTGGTGAAAGTATGTTTTCTAAAGTGCCAAATGCCAGTAAAGTAGCTTTTGTAAAATTGATTGAATATTTGAAACAAAACAACTACAAACTTTTGGATTGCCAAGTTCAAAACGACCATTTAGAAAAATTAGGAGCTTTTGAAATTTCGAGAGATGTTTTTATGATGATTTTGAATAGTTAGTTCTCTTCTTCATGAAAACTTGATTTTATTTTTCTTTTTGTAAGATGATAGTAGATAATAATATTATCGAATAGCAGCGCAATTATTAATGAAAGTGCTGCGAAAAGAAGGATTTTTAGTTCATATTTTTCATAGAATATTCCTCCAAGAACACCTCCAAGAAAAAAGCATAAAATAATTGAAAGTCTAAGAAAAATACTTCTTCGCAATCGCGATTTTTCAACTGGTTTTCTGTAGAAAAAAAGTTGTGATAATTCAATTCCTAAATCAGTAAATAATCCTGTAAGATGCGTTGTTCTTACTACAGATTGTGATATTTGAGTCACCAAAGCATTTTGAATTCCCATTGAAAAAAGTAATAAATAAGCAATGAATTCTTGATGTTTTACAAATCCTAATCCAATAATTAGCAAAATAGCAACTTCGATTATCATTGGAAATGCATGAGCAATTCTAGGTTTTTTTAACGAAGTGATTTCGATTAATGTATTGCAAGTAAAAGCACCAAACAAAAATGACAAAATGAATAGGAGGAAAGTAATAGCTTTTGAATAGTTTTTCAAAGAAATTTCCTCGGCAAAGTAAGCAAAATGTCCTGTGACATTTGTTGTTAAAGTCGCTACAGAAAGTACACCTGCAATATTTACAATTCCTGCAATAAATGAAAGATTGGAAGCAAGTCGTAAATTGTGTAAAAACGTTCTTCTACTTCCTTTGTGGCGAAACATGTTTTTTGTTTTAACTAAAGGTAGTGATTTTAATCATCAAATAACGAAAATAGTTTAGTAATCTACTTCTTCGTCCAACAATCCATCACATGGTCATTCACCATTCCTGTGGCTTGCATATGAGCATATACAACCGTTGAACCTACAAATTTGAATCCGCGTTTCTTTAAGTCTTTACTAATTTCATCGGAAAGTGGCGTAGTTGCTGTAACTTCTTTTAAGGATTTTCTGTTGTTTTCAATGGGTTTTCCGTCAGTGAAATTCCAAATGTATTTAGAGAAACTTCCAAATTCTTTTTGTACTTCCATAAAGGCAATGGCGTTAGAAATTGTTCCTCTTATTTTTAACTGATTTCTAATTATTCCAGCATCTTGAAGTAATTCTTGTACTTTTTCTTCACCATAATTTGCTACTTTTTTGTAATCAAAATTATCAAAAGCTGCTCTGAAGTTTTCTCTTTTCTTTAAAATGGTATACCAACTCAATCCTGCCTGAAAAGTTTCTAGAATTAAAAATTCAAATAATTTATCGTCATCATAAACAGGTTTTCCCCATTCATTATCATGATAATCTCTATATAAATCATCTTTTTCGCACCAGGCGCAACGTACTTTATTTTCCATCTTTGGCTAAATATTGTTCTATCAAATAATGTCCTAAATAGATCATTGGCGTCATCAAAATTGCAATCACTAATTTAACAGAATATCCAGTGAATCCTGAAATAATATAGGTTTTTCCATCCATAATTCCAGGTAAGTAAAACGCAATTCCGAGTACAATAAAACTATCAAACAGTTGTGAAATTACAGTAGAACCAGTACTTCTCAACCAAATCATTTTGTTGCCAGTTCTGTTTTTTACAAAATGAAAAATGGTTACATCAATTAATTGTGAAACCAAAAAGGCTGCAATACTTCCAATAATAATCAATTGACTTTGTCCAAAAACTGCTTGAAATTGCTCAGTAGTAACCGAACTAATTCCTGTTGATGGAATTTTGATTGCAAAAAATAAAATGATAAAGGTATATGCAATTAATCCTGCAGTAATAAGCGAAAGTTTCTTAACGCCTTTTTCACCAAAGTATTCGTTGATTAAATCGGTTGTGATAAAAACAATAGGCCAAGGCAAAATTCCAATGCTCATCGGAACTCCAAAAACATCAATTAATTTACCACCAGTTAATTCAGCAACAATAGCATTTGTGATAAAAATACCAGCTAGAATTACATAAACAATATCTTTTCTGTTTTGAAACATAGTTCTACTTCCAGTTTAGTATTCATCGTACAAATGTATATTCATACGATCGATGTTTTTTTCAAATGTTGCCCTTCTGTGCTCTTCGTTTAATGCTTTATTTGTAATTGCATTGATACGTTTTGTAATATCATCATCGTCTTCAAGCTTCTTTTTATCATAAATTTTGTAAGCTAAAGGATTGATTTTTCCTTTTTCACTTAAAAAAGCAATCGTGTAGATATAGGTATTTTTAATTTTTCGATAACTACTTGTTTTGTCGAATTTATAAAAATAAAGAGTAATTTCTTTGTTGTTTTTAGTTTCAATTCGTTTTTCAATAAATTCAATAGAATCTTTGGTTTTAAGATTTTCAAAACTTAAAATGGCAGATTCAACAATTTCATCATCTGTTAGCGTTGGCAGCAAATTGAATTTGTCTTTGTAATGTAATAATAGAATTGTAGCAAATTTTGTCTTTTCATTTTCTAATGTTGATAAAATTTCCTCTTTGCTAATTTTATCGTTTACAACACCCAAACGCAATAATTCAACATTTAATTCTGGTATATCCAATCCTTTTATTTTCTGAAATAAAGCATCCGTGTCTTTATCTGATTGAAAATTGTATAATAAATCAATATAGTTTATCAAATCATCAACAGGAGCTGAAGTTTCCTCTGAATTGTAATCTTCTTCATCTCCATCAATTGCAACTGCAACAGTAGTATCAACAGCAGTTTCATAAGAGATATCATCTGCTAAATCCATTTCTTCTTCTGGTTTGATGTTTTTTTCTTTCCAGCTTACGACTCTTTTGTATTCTAACTTGGCATTGGTTAAAACCATTTTCTTGAAAGAACTGATTTTCTTTGGAGAAATTAAATTTTTGTCAAACAATGAGTTACATAAACTCAACGTGGGTTTGTTGTATTCCTTAATGCTATAAAATTGGAATATTTTTGGAAACAATTCCTTGCTGTTTTCTAAGTCTAAATCGAATAGACTGAACAAGCTTGTGATATCATATTGCTTGTCGGTTATCGGTAAATCGTATTCTAATAATTCAATTATTTTCTGATAAGCCGCTTTTGATTTTTGATGAGTTAATGCTTTTAAAATTTCAATTTGAGTATTGGTTTTTGTTTTTTCATCTTTATATTTTGCTTCCAAATATGGAATTGTTTTTGGATTCTTTAAAGCACCAATTCGCATCAATAAACTCGAAGGTGCTTCTTTTTCAGATTCTTTAAATCTTTAAACTTGAATGTGTCTATGAAGTTAGTTACAGCATCAAAATCTTTATCTGCAATTTTTAATTCATCAATAGATTCCATCGCTGAGAATCTTATGGTGTCTTTTTTACTATTTACATCATTTAAAAACAAATCAAATTTATCTTCAAAAATGGAAGTAGTATCTTTAGAAGTAGGTTCTAAGGAGCTAAATGTTTTTTCTATAAAGGCATTGTCATTTTTATAATCTCTCTCAATTAAAGTTTGCATTTTATAGTAGGCATTTCCTTTTACAAAAGTTTTATATTTTATTGCTTGAGTTGCATTTGACTTTGACACAACGGCTTCAAAAACATGGGTATTGTCTTCTTTATTAAAGTTGTAGGATTTTGAAAGAAATTCATATTTCTCATCATTTTTCTCTACTAAATCAAACCACTTTGAATAGGAAAACCCTTTTTTATAAATAAAATTATAAATCAAAGATTCATTAGATTGATAATCATAGTCTTCATCATAGTCTTCTTCATAATTTTCTTCAAAATTTTGAAATCTACCATGTGAATCCATAAATGATTTATAATCTTTGGAATAGTCTCTAAAAAAATAATTTTTTAAGGAATCCAAATTTTCAAAAGACTCATATTTGTGAAATTTATTGTATTCTAAATCTATATCTCTACCATTGTCTGCATAGAAAGTATAATTTTTGTTTCTTGATAAAAAGGAGTTTTTAGTTTTAAATTCATAATCTTCAAAATTCAAAAATGTTTTTTTATTGATTTTTTCTGGAATCTCAACTTTAAAATCGTTTACAGTATCGTTATAAATTTTATTAATAACAATTCGACCATTTTTAGTAAAATCAAATGATTGGAAGTAATTATCAGTGTTTTTGTCTGAGGCATTTACGGTTCCAAGGAGGAAATATTTGTTGCCTTTAATAAAGGTTTTTAGTCTAATTTTTTTCTCACCAATCTTTGACGATGATTCATTTGTTGAAGTGTTGTGTGTTATATCATCCAACTCGTTTTGCATGTAAAATTCTGCTTGTATTTGTTTGTGTTCATAGGCAGTATTTTCTAACTCTGCAGTTCCGTTAAACGATTCTTCTGTTAAAAAATAAAATGCATTTTCAGATTTATCATAAGATTGAATCGTGATATCATTATCAATTCTATCAATGTCATTACCATGTATTACACTATAAGAAGGTATTTTTACACTAAAGCCACCTTTTAACGGAGTAAAACTATCCCATGAGCTTTGTAGATTTTTAATTTCAATTTTATCAAACAGTTGGTTTTCATATTGTCTTACATAGTCACCAGTACCTGTCATTGAAACAGCAATAATTTCTAAAGGTGTAATGTAATACCTATAGCGTTGTGCATTGCCAGATTTTGTTTTGTTTTTTATGTCGTATCCTTTATAGTTTTCTGTTTCAAAAAACTTTTTTTCAATGATAGTTCCTGCAATATTCTCAAAGAAAAGACTGTCTAATGCTTTTGGATTGAAAGCGTCATCTTTTTTCTTTAAAAAATAATTCAAAGGCAACCTATTTATGTTTACAGAGCCACCATTTGTCAAATCTATACAAGCTGTCACTTCATTTATAGTTCTCGGATTTTTAAACAAAGGCATTTTTAGCATCCCATCTTTTGTAGTAAAAGGATTCAATATTGGATTTGGAAAATACTCTTCAATTGTTTTTTTCTGTTTTTCTCCAACAGTTGTAAGTACATCTATTATTGGTTTTACAGTATATCCTTTTTTGATTAAAAGTTGTAAAACACCCTCTTTTCCTGCCAAATGCGCAGCACCAACAGCAGCAAATAAACTTCCGGTTTTAGCAATTGAATCAATGCTGTTTGCCATAGTAACATTTCGTTCTGTAATTAAAATGTTATGCGATTTTTTAGAGTAAATCAATTTATAAATAGAGTCAAGCATTACGATGTCTTTTTCTCTATAAAAATCATTTGACACTGTTTGGAAGTTTCTGTTTTTTAATATTTTCATTAAAGCCATTCTCACTTCTTCTTTTGGCTCTTCCATGTCGTTTTGCATTTTCATCACTTTAAGAAATGACTCCTGTGCATCTTCTAAACCAGTAACTTTTTTGTTGTATTTTTTACCAGTTTGGTGTATAAACATATCAAGAACGGTGTTTTCTTGAAAGTCAGCTTGTTCGCTGTTGTTTCCAGAAGTCATAGTGTTGTAGATATTTACATTAGAAAACAACGGATACAATGCTTCTTTTTTTAACGGAGCTAAATTGAAACGACTATAAAGTTTTTGTGAATTCTCATTTTCTTGGTTGGTCAATAAATCAAAAAGCACTTCCCAACTTTCAGGATTACTCTCGTTACTCACGATATCGGCTTCTAGTAAATGTTTATAAAAAGCGTCGGAGAGATGATAAGAAATCTTTTCATTTACATGCATAGTGCCATATAAATAAGACTTTTTAGCTAAGCCGTTTCCGGAAATTTCCCAAAGCAAAGTTTTTTCAGTTTGAGCAATAGAAGTAAAACTCAATAATAATAAGAAGGCAGCGAATATCTTTTTCAAAGTGTGTGATTTTTAAACAAATATAATTAGAAAATAGTCATTTCAATATAACGGCTAAATTTTTCATATATTTTTTGTGAAGATAAATAAAATAAAAAAACCTCGATTCAATTAAGAACCGAGGTTTATATTATTTGAATTACTTTGTACTTAGTACTTCGTAAATCGTACTTTATATTTATCCTAAAGCAACTCTTCTGAAACCTGTAACAGTCAAACCACCGTCAACAGATTTAATGTAAGAAGCAACGCTCATAGAACCATCTTTAATGTAATCTTGGTTTACTAAAGTGTTGTCTTTGTAGAAACGTTGGATTTTACCTTTAGCGATATTGTCTAACATAGCTTCTGGTTTTCCTTCTTGACGTAATTGATCTTTAGCGATTTCAATTTCTTTTTCAATGATTGATGCATCAACACCAGCTTCATCTAAAGCAATTGGATTCATTGCAGCAGCTTGCATTGCTACGTTTCTTGCAGCTTCTTCAGCACCTTCAACGTTAGCAGATAATGCAGTTAAAACAGCAATTTTGTTTCCAGCGTGAATGTATGAACCAACGAAAGCACCA
>JAAFHW010000033.1 GCA_013298525.1 Flavobacteriia bacterium | reverse complement strand
ATTGGAAGCAATGATGTGCATTTGATGCGACAAATTCACTGATTTTCTAACAATATAATTTTTTCTATCGTGAATGTTATTTATTACTCCTGTTGTAGTGTCTGAAGATTCGTCAAGTTCATAATCTACAATATCGCCAACCGCAATAGGATTAGTACTTTTAATACCTTTTATTCGGAATTTACCTTTTATACGACATTCCATAAAATCTCCTTGTAAAGATTTAACGGTGTACCAACTTCCTGTAGATTTATAAACTAGTCCTGTCATTGAGCAAAGATATTATTTTTGATTGGAGAATGTAATTTTATTGTACAAAAAAAGACTGTTTACAATTGCAAACAGTCTTTGTGTTTTATAAAATAGATTTTAATTAATCTAACAAGATCATTCTACCAATTTTATCGACAGATTTTCTTGATGCATAAATTATATACTCGTTTTCAGTTTTTCTATTATAAACTCCAGGTCTAAGTACTAGTTCATTTTTTATAACTTCTTCAGGATCTTTTCTTGAGATATTTCCTTTGTCGTCAAAAACAAATAATGTTGGAACAGCATTGTTGTAATTCCCTAAAGCTTTAATTTCTTCAATATCAGTAATTCCCTTATTTTTAACATTATCATTAAAAAGTATGTTCAACTGACCATTTCTATAAATAGGAATAGCACTCAAATATTCTGGACCTTTACCCATTACTGCCAATGGAATTGAAAGACCAACTGCAACATTAAAACTTCCACTTCCACCAACTCCAAAAAGATTAAAAGAAGCTACAGTTACAGTTGCCGATTGTTCTTTAGCAACAACGTTACTCCATTCTAAAGTTCCATCTGCTTTTAAAGAAGTTACAATCATTTCGTTCATCGTGTACGTTATAGGCTGAATTCCAAGCGGACCGATTCCTTGCTTTTGTCCAACATAAATCATTTGATATTCAGAAATCACTATTAAACCTCCATCATTCTTTTCAATTATAGTATGGATGTTATAAAGAGGTTTTACATCTTTTCCTTTTTTAGCTCTTCTCTCTCCTAATAATTTAACTTTGGTTGCATAATCAAATTCATTAAACTTTATGCTTTCTGTAACATCATTTGCCAAATTGATAGTTGCATTATAAACGCCTTTTAATTCCTTATTTGCTTTACCATTTTCTCTTACGCTTGAATAAAACCCAGTCAATTTAAGCGTGTTTTTGTTGGTTGCCAACATTTTACAATTGATAATTTCTTTGTCTTTTAAATCAATTGTAACAACATTTTTCTTGTATCCGTTGTCTTTTTCAAATATATGAACTTCAAATTTCTCAACTTTTTCTTTGTTCTTTTTATCTCTATATCCTTCATTTACAACTAAAAAAATATCATCTTTATAATTTACATCAAAATCTGAAATAGTAAATTGATAATCTTTTTTATTATCATCATAAGACACTTTACTTTCTGTAAAAAAAGTAGATGTTAACATTTCATCAAAAAA
The DNA here is from genome assembly GCA_013298525.1 of Flavobacteriia bacterium. GTDB lineage: Bacteria > Bacteroidota > Bacteroidia > Flavobacteriales > Flavobacteriaceae > Flavobacterium. The sequence continues at coordinate 23,430 of JAAFHW010000033.1, read as the reverse complement.
CTTGATTTCATATTTCATAGCATCTTCTTTTTCAAACAATGAAGTATGCATAACTAGTAACATCTTGTTATCTGGAGAATTTCTGAAATAAAAACCACCTCGGTCTGATTTATTTGCAACTTGAGATTCAAAAAGCGTTATAAAGTTATCACTCAAAACACCTTTATCTGTTACTGGAACACCAATTAAAGTAAACTTTTTTTCCTTACGATGATATACGCTTCCAATAAAGTATAGTTTATCATTTATCAAAACAGCTTCTTCAAACTCTACATCTTTTTCTTTAATTTCAGGAAGAACTATCTGATTGTTAGCTATTTGTTTCATAGCTTTTGAATCAAATATTTTCAAGAAATAATCTGATTTTCCTTTGAGTACTAACGAGTAAATTTTACTATTTGCTTCTCCAATAATTTTGACAATTTTTCCTTTGTCATCAGTAATTTCCTCACCATAAGTAAGGTTGATTTTGTCAATTTTGTTTTGAGCAACTATGACGTTTAAGCTACACAATACAAAAAAGACAACTTTCAGAAAGTTAATCTTCATTTTTAATAATTTAGAGGTTATTATATCCGGCAATGATACAAAAAAACCTACAAAATTGTAGGTTTTAAAAATTTACTTTTATTTATTTTCAGAATTAAATATTTTCTCTTGATGCGTAATACTTTCTTGGTGAATTGCTTTGAAAAATTGAATGATAAATTCTTCGCTCAATCCTTTTTGATTTCCGTCGTTGACCATTTTTTCTAGAATTTCGTTCCAACGTTTGTTTTGTAAAACCGCTACGTTTTTTTCTTTTTTCAAAGCTCCAATATCTTCAGAAACTTTCATTCTTTTTCCGATAACATCTAATAATTTAGCATCAAATTCATCAATTTTACCTCTCAATTTTGCTAATCTAGTTTGATAATCATCGGCATCATCGGTTTCTTTTCTGATGGTTAAATCAAAAATTATCTGTTTCAAACGTGTTGGTGTTACTTGTTGTGCAGCATCACTCCATGCGTTATCAGGATCAATATGGGTTTCAATTATCATTCCATCGTAATTCAAATCTAATGCTTCTTGCGTAACTTGAAAAATCATGTCGCGATTTCCCGTAATATGTGATGGATCAATAATTAATGGTATATCTGGAAATTTATTCTGAAAATCAATAGCAATTTGCCATTCGGGATTATTACGATATTTCGTTTTTTCATAAGTAGAAAATCCTCTGTGAATCACACCAAGGTTTTTGATATTGGCATTATACAAACGTTCCACACCACCAATCCATAAAGCCAAATCAGGATTTACAGGGTTTTTTACCAATACAATTTTATCAGTATTTTGCAAAGCATCTGCAATTTCTTGTACAGCAAAAGGATTTACTGTTGTACGTGCACCAATCCATAACACATCAATATCATGTTCTAAAGCTAATTTCACGTGAGCAGCAGTTGCTACTTCTGTAGCCATTAATAAACCAGTTTCTGCTTTTGCTTTTTGCAACCATTTTAGTCCGATTTCACCCACACCTTCAAATCCACCAGGACGCGTTCTTGGTTTCCAAATTCCAGCTCTATAAACTGAAACTTTAGAATCCTTCAATTCACGTGCAATTTTCAAAACTTGCTCCTCGGTCTCAGCGCTACAAGGTCCAGCGATTACTAGTGGATGTGGTAAATTGAAATTATTTAACCACGTTCTCATTTCTTTTTTGTTTTCCATTTTCTTTTGTTGTCGGTTGTCAGTTGTTTGTTGTCAGTTATGAAACCGAAAACAGACAACTCACAACTATTTATTTTAAAATTTCTTTAATTCTATTCGTGTTTTGCATTTCGTTATAAACTTCTTCGTAATTATCATCTTCTAACAATTTCTTGAAATTAGATAAATTCTGAATGTATTCTTCTAACGATTTTATCACTTGTTTTTTGTTTTGTTTAAAAATTGGTGTCCACATGGCTGGTGAACTTTTGGCTAAACGAACCGTGCTTTCAAATCCGGAACCTGCCATGTCAAAAATATCTTGTTCGTCTTTTTCTTTCTCGATTACTGTTTTTCCTAACATAAACGAACTTATATGCGACAAATGTGAAACATAAGCGATATGTTTATCATGCGATTTTGGATCCATATATCGAATGCGCATTCCGAGTTTTTTGAACAAATCCATTGCTTTTTCTTGCAATTTGAAAGTTGTTTTTTCTACTTCACAAATGATGTTTGTTTTGCCTTCATACAATCCTTTAATTGCTGCTTTCGGCCCTGAAAATTCTGTTCCTGCAATTGGATGACAAGCCATGAAATTTCTTCTTTTTGGATGATTTTCAATTGCTTCACAAATTGGATTTTTGGTTGAACCAACATCAAAAACCAAGGATTGTTCTCCAATTTTATTCAAAACCTCTGGCAAAATTACTAAAGCAACATCAACTGGCACAGCAACGATTACTAAATCTGCGTTAATTAAATCATTCTCGGTTGCTTTTTGGTCGATAATTCCAAGATTTAATGCTTCTTCAAGATGTTTTTCGTTGGCATCAATTCCGAAAATTGTGGCATCATCATAAATAGATTTGATGTCTAATGCCATTGATCCGCCGATTAATCCAGTTCCGATTATGTATATTTTCATAACTAAAATCTTTTTATTGCTTCAACGATATTTTCTTCTTTTACACACAATGAAAATCGAATATATCCTTCACCGTTGCTACCAAAAATAGTTCCTGGTGTTAGGAAAATATGTTTTTCGTATAATAAATTATCTATGAATTCTTCCGATTGAATTCCGGCTGGTAATTTTGCCCAAACGAACATTCCTACTGCGTTTTTATCGAAAGTACAATTCATTTTCTCAGCTAATTCAAATATCAAATTTCTTCTTTTGGTGTAAATTTCATTTTGACTTTCAAACCAATCTCTTCCTAATTTTAAAGCTGCAATAGCTCCTTTTTGGATTCCATAAAACATTCCCGAATCCATGTTACTTTTTACTTTTAAGATGGCATCGATTAAAGTTGCATTTCCTGAAACCATTCCGACACGCCAACCTGCCATATTGAATGTTTTACTCAATGAATTCAATTCTAAAGCAATTTCTTTTGAACCTTCAATTTGAAAAATTGACAACGGATTATCATTCAAAACAAAACTATACGGATTATCATTCACAATTAAAATGTTGTGTTTTCTTCCAAAATCAATTAATTTTTGATACAATTCTAAAGTTCCGTTTGTACCTGTTGGCATGTGTGGATACGAAGCCCACATCAATTTCACTTTTGATAAATCGGTTTTTTCTAATGTTTCAAAATCTGGTTGCCAATTGTTGACTGCTTTTAAATCGTAATAAACTGCTTTTGCTTGAACCAATTCGGTCACAGAAGCATAAGTTGGATAGCCAGGATTCGGAATTAAAACCTCATCGCCTTCGTTTAAAAACGCTAATGAAATATGCATAATTCCTTCTTTCGAACCCATTAGAGGTAAAAATTCCAAATTACAATTTTTTGAAATTCCAAAATTTAAAACATAAAAATCAAACATCGCTTTTCTCAGTTCTGGCAAACCTTGATAGCTTTGATACTCATGTGCTTTTTCATCAAACATAGCCTTTTGAATGGCTTCAATTACCGACGAATGTGGTGCCAAATCTGGACTTCCAATTCCCATATTGATGATTGGTTTTCCTTCTGACATGAGTTGTCTTACCTCTTTCAATTTTCTTGAGAAGTAGTACTCTTGAACGGTTTCTAGTCTTTTTGCTGTTTGTATCATTACTTATTATTCTTGTATTCTCCCAAAACCTTAAAATGATTGGTCATTATTTCTAAAACTTTAACAGCTTTTTCATAATGTTTGTACTTTTCAAAAACTACATCAACAAAGAAAGAATATTGAAAAGGCGTTTCAATTATGGGCATGGATTGGATTTTGGTTAGATTTAATTTGCAATTGGTCATTACATTTAAAACTGTTGCTAAACTTCCTGGCGTGTCGTCTAACTCAAACTTTATGGATGCTTTATTGATTTCTTCTTTATTTACTTGACTTTTTTCTTTACTAATGATAAAAAAACGAGTCATGTTATTGTTAACCGTTTGAATTTCTGGCGCGATTATGTTTAAATCGTATAATTCTGCTGCGACTTTGCTTCCTATTGCAGCAATATTTTTTAATTGATTTTGATGAATTCTTCTTGCTGTTTCGGCAGTATCTTTGTCTTCAACTAATTTGATATTTGGATGTTTTTTTAAGAAATCCATACATTGTAACAACGCCATTGGATGGGAATGAACTTCTTGAATTTCTTCTAAATTTTGTCCGTTTAAAACCATTAAATTCTGAATAATATCTAAATAATATTCTCCAATAATGTGGAAATTATTCTTATCAATTAAAGCATAATTTGGAATAATCGAACCTGCAATAGAATTTTCAATTGCCATTACAGCCAAATGTGAATGGTTCTTTAACAAACTATCGGCAAGTGCTTCAAATGACAAACATTCGTCAATAGCAACATTTTCTTGAAAATACTCCAAAGCTACTTGATGGTGAAATGATCCTTTAATTCCTTGTATGGCTACTTTTTCTTTCATTTTAGTCAAAAAAAAAATCCCGATTTGCATCGGGATTGTACTTTATATTTGTTTCAAATTTACTTTTTAACATATAGCAATACTAATCCCTTTTTCTGTCCAAAGAAGAAATAAAAAAAATAGTTGTAATATGTTGCGAAATTTGTATTCATTTTCGTTTTTATGTTTTGCTAAAGTAATAAAATTTCCTAAACCTTTACAAAAAATTTAAAAAAGTTACGGAAACGTTTTCGTGAAATCATAAAAGTTTAATTTAAACGTTATTAACCTTATTGGTTTTAGATTTCCTTTAGTATTTATTACATTTGCTTCAAATATCAAATTATGTCAATAGAAGTTCAAAATATTTCAAAAAGTTATGGTGCTCAAAAAGCATTAGACAATGTTTCGTTTTCAGTAAAAAAAGGAGAAATTGTTGGTTTTCTTGGTCCGAATGGTGCTGGAAAATCTACTTTAATGAAAATTTTGACGACTTATATCAATTCTGATGAAGGTAAAGCTTCAGTAAATGGAAACGATGTAAACGAAAATCAGAAAGCTGTGCAGCAATCGGTTGGCTACTTGCCCGAGCATAATCCGTTATATTTGGATTTATATGTTCGTGAATATTTAGAATTTAATGCCGATGTATATAAAGTTGCAAAATCTAGAATTGAAGAAGTAATCCAATTGACTGGTTTATCTTCTGAAAGCCATAAAAAAATCGGACAATTATCTAAAGGTTATCGTCAGCGTGTTGGTTTGGCAACCGCTTTATTACACAATCCAGATGTTTTAATTTTGGACGAACCAACAACTGGTTTAGATCCAAATCAGTTGGTTGAGATTAGAAATGTGATTAAAAATGTAGGTAAAAACAAAACCGTTTTTCTTTCTACGCATATTATGCAAGAAGTTGAAGCGATTTGCGACAGAGTAATTATCATCAATAACGGAAAAATTGTTACTGATAAAAAATTAGATAAATTGGTTTCAGATATTGTTGAACAAGTTATCGAAGTAGAATTTGATAAAGAAATTAACGAAGCTTTATTTTCAAAATTATCTGATTTAAAATCATTCAAGAATACACACGATAAAGTTTGGGAATTAACTTTTGAAACTGAAGAAGACAAGCGTCCATCAGTTTTTGACTTTGCTCAAGAAAATGGTTTACGTGCACTGCAATTGACCTTGAAAAGTAAAAATTTAGAACAGATTTTTAGAGAAAAAACAGCTAAGAAATAGGTTAATTATAAATAACTTGTCCTTGATATAATTCTTCTACATCGACAATTGGCGGATTGTTCTTTAGAATTATATCTCCTGTACTTACCATCTTACCAACAATACTTTGTATTGGTTTTACAATCATATCATTAGAACCTCTGTGAAAAACTTTGATAGTTTGTGCTGTTAAATTTGGAGCCTCAATTCTTCCATCTCCAGCATAGAAATTAAAGAATGCTTGGTTTGTACTTCCCGAAATAAAATATCTAGCAACATTATTGTTTTCAATAACTAACTGGCTATTATTTACATTAATATAAAAATCACTTGTCCCTGCGCCTTCTTTTCCATCACCATCTTTATCTAGTGCATACAATCTTAAAATAGGATAAGTAAGTACACCATTAGATGAAATTTTTCGATCACTTTTAGAATAAATATCTTCTATGTTTGGCGCTGTTATATAAACTTTCGTTTGTCCGTATTCTCTAACCCAGTTACAAGACGAATTCTCTTTTAGCTTCAAAACACTTCCTTCTTGCTTAACCTCAACGTTTTCAATTATATTTTCACCAGTAACAATTTCTACTTTGTATTCCGCTCCTTGAGTTATGATAAGTTCAATACCAGTATAAACTTCTACTCTTGTGAATGGTGTTACTTCTACAATTTTTGTAATAGTATTTCCAGCAGATTCTATACAATCACTTGGCTTTTCACAGGAAATTAATGTTATAAATAATACTGTTGCAATTATTATTTTCTTCATGTTATACTTATTTTATAAACGAACACCAACTCCAAACTCCAATGCTTCGGCAAGAAACAAATGGGTTTTTATTGTAAATCCGGCAAAAATTTTATTGGTGATGTAATATTTCATTCCTACTCTATCATAAATAGATATTTCATTCTTGAATGGATCATAAACATAATATCCTATTTGAGCTTCGAGTGAAATTCTATTAACAAACAATTCGTGACCGATAAAAACTCCAACTCTTTTGTAATCTGTATTCGGATCTAAATTTAATTCCGGATAAGCAATAGATTTATATTTGATAAAATCTTTAAAGCTAGTTGTAAGAAAAATTTCAGAACCAAATTGAATGGCGCTTTTTCTATTTAATCTTTTATCAGCATAAACACCTATATGATAAAATGGATGTTGACCACTTCCAATAACGGCACTTTCGTTAACACCAGATCTAAAAACTAAATTATATTTTATTGGTTCTTTATATGTTTTTTTAATCATAGTTGAATCAACACTATTGGTTTTTGACTCCTCAAAATTGTAATTGATTCCTAGATTTAAACCATAAGTATTTATTCCACTATTAGGAGATTTTGTTCTTCCATTTGAATAATGTGTGAAAAGAATTCCTGCTTCAATTCCGAACTTATCAATAATATTTTCTTTTTTGTAGAAAAGTCCGAGGTTGGTATTCGCCATTATCTTTGAACCAAAAGCTTTATTCTTACTATTTTCGACTTTATCATAAGGTGTAGTTGTAAGCGCAACTCCTTGAGACAAAAGCAACTTTACATTTCTATTCAAAAAATAAAAATTATATAAAGCTCCAACTGAATAATTACTTCCTATGTAGGGATTATTAAAATTTTGATAAAGAAAAAATGCACCATATTCTGGATAATTATATGCTGCATGCCATTCGCTGTTGCCATGAGTTTGTTTCACAAAGTCAACCATTACACCACTTGGATGCCCTTTAAGGTGTTCTAAATCTGGAGTATGCGGAAGAACATTACCTCTAAAATAAGTTACACTTACAGAAGGTGTGTCTTGATTATTTTGCGAAAAACAACCTAAAGAAATCAATAAAAATAGATAGTAAAATCTCCTCATTTTAAAAAATTAATTCGCACAAATATAACAGAATAAGTTAAAGAATTAAATCTTTTTGATTTTGAGTAATTATTGATTTCTTGATTATTCTATCTATTTTTAAAAAATCTCTTTAGCAATAGCTTTGATGTTTTCTGCTTTCCCCATTGAATAATAATGCAAAACTGGAATTCCTGCCGCAACTAATTCTTTACTTTGCTCAATACACCATTCAATTCCAATTTGTTTTACATGGTCGTTGTCTTTTGCTTTTACAACTGCCATAATCAAATCGTCTGGTAATTCTAAAGAAAAACGGTGTGGAATTAAATTCAGCTGCTTTTTAGTTGCAATAGGTTTCAAACCTGGAATAATTGGAACTGTAATTCCTGCAGCTCGACATTTAGCCACAAAATCAAAGAATTTTTTATTGTCAAAAAACATTTGTGTAATTATGTAATCGGCTCCATTTTTAATTTTTTGCTTTAAAAAGTGAATATCGCTATCTAAGCTTGGTGCTTCCATATGTTTTTCTGGATAACCTGCAACACCAATACAAAAGTTAGTACAAGCTGAATTTTGCAAATCTTCATCTAAATAAATTCCGTTGTTTAAATTATTGATTTGTAAAACCAAATCTGTTGCGTATTCATTTCCATCTTTTTCAGGTTTGAAATAAGTTTCGTTTTTTAAAGCGTCTCCACGTAGTGCAACCACATTGTCAATTCCGAGAAAATCTAAATCGATTAGAAGATTTTCAGTATCTTCTTTGGTAAATCCACCACACAAAATATGCGGAATTGCATCAACTGAGTATTTATTTTGAATTCCGGCACAAATACCCACTGTTCCTGGTCGTTTTTTTACAATTTTCTTTTGTAATAGTCCACTTGGTAATTCTTTAAACTCATATTCTTCACGATGATATGTTACATCAATAAATGGTGGTTTAAATTCCATTAAAGGATCAATTCCATCATAAATAAATTGAATATTTTGCCCTTTCAATGGCGGAAGAATCTCGAATGAGAATAAGGGTTTTCCTTGAGCGTTTTCTATGTGTTGGGTTACTTTCATAATTTTTAGTTGTCTGTTGTCAGTTATCTGTTATCTGTTTCCAAAACAATTGAAAACTGAAAACTGAGAACTGACAACTATTTTTAATCTGCTATATTTGGAGCAAGCCATTTTGTTGCTATTTCTGTTGAAATTCCTCTTCTTTTGGCGTAATCTATTACTTGATCTTCTTTTATTTTTCCGAGTCCGAAATATTTACTTTCTGGATTGGCAAAATAATATCCCGAAACCGATGCTGCTGGCCACATTGCCATACTTTCGGTTAAGGTTACTCCTATTTCTTGTTCTACATTTAACAATTTCCAAATTGTTGGTTTCTCCAAATGGTCTGGACAAGCCGGATATCCTGGCGCTGGACGAATACCTTTGTATTCTTCATCAATCAAATCTTGATTACTCAAATTTTCATCAGAAGCATATGCCCAAATTTCTTTTCTAACTTTTAAATGCAAATATTCTGCAAATGCTTCTGCTAATCTATCTCCTAAAGCTTTTACCAAAATGGAATTATAATCGTCTAATTGTTTTTCGAATTCTACCGCTTTTTCATCAACACCAAAACCTGTTGTTACACAAAAACAACCAATGTAATCTTGTTTTCCAGAATCTTTTGGCGCAATAAAATCGGCTAATGCAATATTTGGTGCGCCAGTTGTTTTTTGAGATTGTTGTCTTAAAGTTAGAAAAGTTGACGGTTGTCGGTTGTCGGTTGTTAGTTCGATATCGTCATCGTTGACAGAATTTGCTGGAAAAATTCCAAGAATTCCTTTGGCAGTTAGCCATTTTTCTGTGACTATTTGTTGCAACATTTTTTGAGCATCTTCAAATAAATTTGTTGCTTGTTCGCCAACAACTTCATCGGTCAAAATCGCTGGATATTTTCCGTGTAATTCCCACGATTGAAAAAATGGTGTCCAATCGATGAAATCTACTAACTCAGAAAGTTCAACTTCAATAGTTTTTGTTCCAATGAAATTAGGTTTTGATGGATTGAAATTATCCCAATTTAATTGCAATTTATTCTTTCGAGCTTCTTCAATTGAAAGATAGTTTTTGTCTCGACTTCTACTTAGATAGCCTTCACGAAGTTTGTCATATTCTTCTCGAATGGCTTTCACATATCCTTCTTTGGTTTCGGCTTGCAACAAATTACTTGCAACAGTTACAGCACGAGAAGCATCGTTTACGTGAACTACTGTTTCTTTATATTCTGGAGCAATTTTTACGGCTGTGTGTGCACGAGAAGTTGTGGCGCCACCAATCATAATTGGAATTTTGATATTTAATTTATCCAACTCTTTTGCTAAATAAACCATTTCGTCTAATGATGGTGTAATCAATCCACTCAATCCGATAATATCTACATTATGTTCAATGGCTGCTTGAATGATTTTTTCTGGCGGAACCATAACTCCTAAATCAATGATTTCAAAATTATTACAACCTAAAACAACCGCAACAATATTTTTACCAATATCGTGAACATCACCTTTTACAGTTGCCATTAAAACTTTTCCTGCTGATGAAGATTTTCCATCTTTTTGTGCTTCGATAAATGGAAGTAAATAAGCAACGGCTTTCTTCATAACACGTGCCGATTTAACCACTTGAGGCAAAAACATTTTTCCGCTTCCGAACAAATCACCTACAACATTCATTCCTGCCATTAAATTGATTTCGATAACATCAATAGCTTTTTCAGAATTTACTCGCGCTTCTTCAACATCTATTTCTATGAATTCGTCAATTCCTTTTACTAAAGAATGGGTTAATCTTTCTTGAACAGAACCATTTCGCCATTCTTGAATTGCTTTTTCATTGGTTTTGAAATCACCTTTGAAACTTTCTGCTAAATCTAATAATCTTTCGGTAGCATCATCTCTTCTGTTTAATAAAACATCTTCGACATGTTCTAATAAAATTGGATCGATTTCATCGTAAATCTCCAACATTTCTGGATTTACAATTCCCATTGTCATACCGTTTTTGATAGCATGATAAAGAAAAGCTGAATGCATTGCTTCACGCACTTTGTCATTACCACGAAACGAAAACGAAACATTACTCACACCACCTGAAATGTTGGCATAAGGAAGGTTTTCACGAATCCATTTTGTCGCTCTGAAAAAATCTAATGCGTTTAATTTATGTTCGTCCATTCCTGTAGCTACAGGGAAAATATTCGGGTCAAAAATGATATCTTCTGCCGGAAAATGTACTTCATCGACTAAAATATCATAACTTCTTTTGCAAATTTCGATACGTCTTTCATTGGTATCAGCTTGACCATCTTCATCAAAAGCCATTACAATTACAGCAGCACCATATCTTTTTATCAATTTGGCATGATGAATAAAAACTTCTTTTCCTTCTTTAAGTGAAATAGAATTTACTACACCTTTTCCTTGAATGACTTTTAATCCAGCTTCGATGATTTCCCATTTGGAACTATCAATCATTACAGGAACTCTTGCAATATCTGGTTCTGCAGCAATTAGATTTAAGAACTTGGTCATAGCATAAACGCCATCCAACATTCCTTCGTCCATGTTGACATCAATAATTTGAGCGCCACCTTCTACTTGCTCTCTGGCAACAGAAAGTGCTTCTTCGTATTTTTCTTCTTTTATTAATCGTAAAAATTTACGTGAACCTGTTACATTCGTTCGTTCACCAACATTAACAAAATTGGTTTCAGGTGTTACGATTAAAGGTTCTAATCCTGATAATTTTAGATATTTGTTCTTTACTTCCGTCATTATATTGTTTCTAAAATTTGTCTTGGTTTGAATTCTTTGGCAACATCTGCTATTGCTTTAATGTGCTCTGGTGTTGTACCACAACAACCGCCTATAATGTTTACTAAATTATCTTTTAGATATTCTTTTATAAGAGCTTGCATTTCTAATGGTGTTTGGTCGTATTGCCCGAAAGCGTTTGGTAAACCTGCGTTTGGATGTGCTGAAATATTTAATTGTGTATTCATAGCCAAACGTTGTAAATAAGGTTTTAATTGATCAGCACCAAGTGCACAATTGAATCCTATGCTTAATAATGGAATATGTGAAATAGATATTAAAAATGCTTCGACCGTTTGACCTGAAAGTGTTCTTCCTGAAGCATCTGTAATTGTACCTGAAACCATTACTGGAATATCTAAATTTCGTTCTTCTTTTACTTCTTCAATAGCGAAAAGTGCTGCTTTTGCATTTAATGTATCGAAAATGGTTTCTACTAATAAAACATCACAACCTCCATCAATTAAAGCTTCAACTTGTTGACGATAGGCAATTTTTAAATCGTCAAACGTTACAGCTCTATAACCTGGGTCATTTACATCTGGACTCATGGATGCTGTTCTATTTGTTGGACCTATTGAACCTGCTACAAAACGTGGTCTATCTGTAAATTCGTTTGCTACTTCTCTAGCAATTTTAGCTGATTCGTAGTTTAATTCGTAAACCAAATCTTCCATGTGATAGTCAGCCATTCCGATGGTAGTTCCAGAAAATGTGTTGGTTTCTACGATATCAGCTCCTGCTTGAAAATACAAACGATGAACTTGTTTTACGGCTTCTGGTTGTGTTATTGAAAGTAAATCGTTGTTTCCTTTTAACGGATGAGGAAAATCTTTAAATCGTTCGCCACGAAAGTCTTCTTCAGAGAAATTGTTGCGTTGTAGCATGGTTCCCATTGCTCCGTCTAGAACTAGAATTCTTTCTTGAATTGCTTGTTGTATTTTTGACATATAAATAGCACAACTTTTAAAGTTGCTGTTGTTTAATTATATGTTATCATGGAAAGTGAGAAGAAATTCTCGTGGTTATCTTTGCTTAAATTTACTTTAAACTAGAATGTAGCACCTTCTACTGTGTAGGGTTGCTAAGCTTTCATCGGGTCTATTCCCTCGGGCTTTCGTGATAACAATCAATAAGTTTATGAACACTGCAAAGTAATGACATAGAAATTAGAATTACAAAAAAAACATATAATATGTTTAAAAATATTACGATAACGATGTAATTCCATAAAAAAAGGAGCTTAACAGCTCCTTTCTACAAATATTAAAAATGTTTACTTATTTTTTTATGATTTTTGATGTTCCAACACCTAAATCTGACTGTACTCTTACGAAGTATACACCAGAGTTTAAATCAGAAACATTTACTTGTAAAGCTTCTGTAGCTGAACCATTAATTTGGCTAACAATTCTTCCGTTGATGTCTAGTACTTCAACTTTTTCAATTGCAACTCCGTTTTTAGTACTTAATGTAAATACATCACTTACAGGATTTGGTTGAATTGAAAAGTTTCCAGCGAAGAAATCTTTTGTATTAGCAGCAGGTCTAGTTACAGCAAAGTCATCAATTCCAATATAATCTGAATTAGCTCCTGTTGGACCACCACTTGTTACAAAATATCTAAATGCAATTCTACAATCTACTTGACCTGTTAACCCAGTAACAGTATAAGAAAATTGAGTCCAAACTGAAGGGTAATCTTCTTGTGTCAAATTTGGATTCACAGATAATGCTAGTGTAGTGTAATCACCAACACCTGTATTTCCAACAGGATCAGCAGAGAAGGCACCGTTAGTACTCAATCTTAACTGTAATCTATCTGGATAAACAGTAGTACCTGGAGTAGTCGTTCTAGTGTAAAATGAAATTACATCCCCATTTTGAAGTGAAATAGAAGGCGTTATTAACCAATTACTAATAGTATTAGCACCTGTAGTGTTATTAAAATTAGCCCCAATGTAAGAAGTTGCACCACCACTATATGCAGGAAAAGGAGTAGAACCTTGAAACCACCCAGTAGATCCAACTGGACTACTCAAATTTAAAGTTGACCATCCTGCACCAGCTAATGTAGTAATATCATCAAATCCATTTGATGCCAAAACTTGTGCATTAGTTGAAAATGCAGCAAAAATTAATGAAATAGAAAGTAATAGTTTTTTCATACGATACATTTTTAGAGTTTATTAAACACAAATATATAAAAAAAATCATTTATTTAGTTTTTACTTAAAAACTTTTCTAAATTTGCACCACAAATAAATGAGGAAAAATTTGAACTGATTGCAACCTCGTAAAAAAATGCTAAAGCAGAATACCTTCTTTAGCTTTTACTTGCAATATTTCTTTTTTCTTCACAAAAATTAATTTTAAAATAAATTATATTATGGCTTATTTATTTACGTCAGAGTCAGTAAGTGAAGGACATCCAGACAAAGTAGCTGATCAAATTAGTGATGCGTTAATCGATAACTTTTTAGCATTTGATGCTGAATCTAAAGTAGCTTGTGAAACTTTAGTTACAACTGGACAAGTAATTCTTGCTGGAGAAGTAAAATCAGACACTTATTTAGATGTGCAAACAATTGCAAGAGATGTAATCAAAAAAATTGGTTACACTAAAAGTGAATATATGTTTGAAGCAAATTCTTGTGGTGTTTTATCTGCAATTCATGAGCAATCAGCAGACATTAATCAAGGAGTTGATAGAGCAAGTAAAGAAGAGCAAGGTGCTGGTGACCAAGGAATGATGTTTGGTTATGCAACTAATGAAACTGAAAACTATATGCCATTAGCTTTGGATATTGCACACGCTTTATTGATTGAATTGGCAAATATTAGAAGAGAAAATTCCGAAATTACTTATTTACGTCCTGATGCAAAATCGCAAGTGACTTTAGAATATTCTGATGATAATAAACCACAAAGAATTGATGCTATTGTAATTTCTACACAGCATGATGATTTTGCTGATGAAGCTACTATGTTGGCTAAAATTAAAAGTGATTTGATTTCGATTTTGATTCCTCGAATTAAAGCGAAATATCCTCAATATGCTCACTTCTTTAATGACAATATTACTTACCATATTAATCCAACTGGAAAATTTGTAATTGGTGGACCTCACGGAGATACTGGTTTGACAGGAAGAAAGATTATTGTTGACACTTATGGTGGAAAAGGAGCTCATGGTGGTGGAGCATTTTCTGGAAAAGACCCAAGTAAAGTGGACCGTTCTGCTGCTTATGCAACAAGACATATTGCTAAAAACTTAGTTGCTGCTGGATTATGTGATGAAGTATTAGTTCAAGTTTCTTATGCTATTGGAGTTGCAAAACCTACTTCTATTAACGTTAATACTTATGGAACATCAAAAGTAAATATGACTGATGGAGAAGTTAGTAAAATTGTTGAAGGAATTTTTGATATGCGTCCTTACTTCATTGAGCAACGTTTGAAATTGAGAAATCCAATCTACAGCGAAACGGCTGCATATGGTCACATGGGAAGAAAATCTGAAACAGTAACAAAAACTTTTAAATTGCCAAATGGTGAATCTAAAACGGTTACTGTTGAATTATTTACTTGGGAAAAATTAGATTTTGTAGATCAAGTAAAAGCTGCTTTTGGATTGTAATAATTTCAAAACAAATTATAAAAAAACCTGACTAGAAATAGTCAGGTTTTTAGTTTTTAATAAGTTCCAGCTTTCATTTTTTCTAAAACAATTTTGTATTGTTCGGTTTGTTCTGTAGAATTATCTTTAATATTTTCAATGGCTTTTGACTCTGTTGCAATTGCTTTTTCTTTCTCACCATTTTTATAGTAAAGTTGTGCTAAAGTATCTAAATAATAGCTATTATCTTTTTCGATTTTTAAACTAGTTTCGCTCCAAAAAATAGCTTTTTTTACCCAATTCACATCTTTGGTTTTCTCAACAACTGTCCAAGCGGCTTCATTTGCATTATTTGCAAACTCATATTTAAAATCATTCCAACCAATTCCAGCTTCGATATTTTGCTTGTAAGCATTATCTAAATTTTCAATTAAATTGGTATTTTCTTTAACTAATGAATTAAAAAAATCTTCATACTGCACAAGAAATTCTTCAAAAAATTCTGATCTCTTTAATGCATTCATATAACTATTTTTAACTAGAGGATTGTTATTTGTAATAGTTAATAAATCTTTATATGACTTTAAAACCTTTGTTTGATATTCTTTAGAAGGATTATTACTTAAATCAGAATTCCTATCAAGAACACCTGTAAGTGTATAATTTAAATTATAATAATCATAATTGGTTGCTACTGTATCGTTAAACTTTGTGTTAGTAATAATTTTATAATGTTTATTAATATAATTTATAGATTGTAAATCGGTTGGAATTACAATTGGCTCAGATGAATTGTATAAAGCTTTATTGAATCCATCATAATTAAATTCTCTTAGAATAATATCAACGGTTGTAAAATTCACCTCTTTTTCTAACAATCTATTTTCAAGAATTTTAGACCATTTATCTTTTAAAACATCTTGCTTAGTTTTTAGTTGATAAACATTTTTTCTTTGTCTAAAAATATCAAAACCATAAACAGAAAATGTTGAATCAACTGCTACTTCATTAACAACAGGTTTATCAGTGATTTCTTCATTACTATGTAAAAATTCTAGTTTAGAAACTTCTAATAATTGAGTCTCAACATCTTTTATTGTTGCCTTTTTATTTGAAATCACTGCATCTACCTTAAGCTTAGCATTAATACCAATCAATTCCGAATAAGTGCTTGAGGAATTATAGTAGGTAAAACTATCATGATAATTATCTACATTACCCGCATACAATTTTTGTCCTTCTGAATTTAAAACTAGTAGCGTTTCATTATTCAAAACTCCTAAATTCTTTAATGTTTCTTTATCTTTTTCAGAAGTAAAATAAAAAATAAATCTATCATTTTCAGGAATATACCCATCATACATGCTATACCCAACTTCAGATTCGTAGTTTTTAATGAAGGAGTTAAAACTTGATAATGCCTTTTTGCTATTTGGATTGTTGATTACAACTAAAAATTGATTTTTATGGGATTTTGCTTGTTTTAAAGCATCTTTTAAATTACTGTCAATTTTCAATTTAAAAATGTAAGATGGCGCGTAAGAAGTATCTACAACAGCAGCAGCAGTATCAACAGCATAATCATAATTATCTATCTCTTTTTTTCCAGGATAGGTCCAATCTTTTTCAACTCGTTTTTCAATTGGTTTTTCTTTTAGAACATCCTTTTTCACATCTTTATTTAGTGAAAATTTCAAAGGAATTTTCCCTTCAGACACGATTAACTCTTTATTAGCTTGGTCATAAAATCCTTTTAAATTAAGTCTTCCAAGATCATTTGAATAATAGGTCACTTTTATTTGAGATACATTATTAGAAATTTGATATTTTTCGATAAATGTTTCTTTGTCTAAGTTTTCTTCTACGAAATATATAAAATTAGATTTATCTATCTCAAAACTCAATTGTTTTCTTTCGTAATCAAAATCGTTTGTAATATTTAATAATTCTTTAATAGTTTTAAATTCTATTTCAGCATCATTGTTTTTCTGAATTCCAATGTAAATATTATAAAATCTATAAAATGAATTTTCACCTAAATCGATGGTAATTTTATCAGATTTTGGATTTGGATTTGAATATTCTAGAACAAATTTTGGCATATCATCATAGGATGTTTTAAAATAAACCGAATCGTTTACAACCTGATAAGTTCCGGATAGAATAGATAGCTGAAATTTATTATTATCAGATAAAATCATCTTCAGAGATTCAGCTGTCGGAGTTGTTGAAGAATACTCGCCTGTTTCTAATTTATTGTTTTGTGAAAACAAACTAAAAGAGAAAACAAAAAACAAGAATGTAACGTAATTTTTCATTTGGTAATAATAAAATTTTAAAGCATTAAAACTACTAATAATTACAATGCACAAACTATATTTTCGACATTATTTTACTCATTTAAAGTAAATAAAAAAGAGTTGCCATTGGCAACTCCTTTACTACATTAATCTAAAATTTTTACAAATTATACTTCAACGTAAAAATTAAATATCTTGGTTGAACTGTATATTGCGATGTTCTTGTTGAGAATTGAGAAAAACTATCGTCATTCAAAGATTTTGTGTTTAAAATATTGGTTGCCGAAATTTTATACTCCCACTTACTGTCTTTTGTTTTTTGATAAATTAAACTAGCTGAAAGAAAATCATATTCATTTTCGACTGTTTTATTTTTGTTATAATAATGATAGAATTCATACTCTGAAACAAAAGAAAAACTCTTCAAGAAATAATAATCCAATCTCACAAAAGGCTTGTCTGTATAGAATTTAGAATTGTTATAGTCGTTTACTGTGTAAGAATATCCTAACTCTATATTTGGTAAATTTTTATAATTTGTTGAAGCGGTTAACGTATGAACTTGAGTAAAACTCTCTGCACTTGCAAAAACTCCGTTTTGTACGTTATTAAACTTTGACCAATTTAATCTTGTATTAAAAGATGCTTTATAATTTTTCAAGAAAGAACGACCATAACTACCAAAACCCGAAAGCGTTTCTTCCGCAAAATCTGAATTAAATGGCACTGAAGATTGATTTACTCCTGTAATAATAGCTCTTGACTTTATTGCGTCTATTGTTCTAGTATAATTAATAAAACCAGTAATATTCTCAAAGTTGAACATATTGTATTTAAAATAACGAAGCGAATGAGTTTGCTGTGTAGCATTTTCAAGTGTTCTGCTTCCTCTAGACAAGCTATTATATCCATTAAGAACAAAACCTTCAGCAAGTTTATTAATATCTGTAAAACTATTTGTCATAGCATAGTTATACGTCAATGTTTCTGCTTTTTTAATTTGATATAACGCTAGAAAATCTGGTAATACTCTAAAGAAATTTTGAGAAAAATCTGCACCTAATTGACTGTTTGTCATATTATAGGCATGCAAACTTACTCCTGGCGTGAAGGTAAATTTTCCAGTTAAAATTTTGTAATGTAATCCTAAGAAAGCGTCATTAAAATTATAATTTACTCTATTGGTATTACTTGCATCTGTCAAATTGTTTTTGGTTCCGTTATCTAACATTTGGTAGATTGAAGAATCAAAACTTTGGTAAGAATAAGTATTTCCTAAAGTCACATTAATGTTGCTTTTTGGAGTCAACATATAGTAATAATCTAATTTTGTATCTAATTTATTGGTCTTAACAAAACGTGTTTGATTAATATCATTTCTATTTTGACCTGCTACATAACCTGCAAAACCGAAAGGTTGTGTTTGTAAATTAGCATTATAAAAAGGATCTTCATCTTGATATAAATGCTGCATTTCTAGGGCAAAAATATTTTTATCATTTTGAGTATAATAAAAACTCAAATTTTGATTCACAGATTTAGGATCTTGCTTTTTAGCTGTTAATATATTTTCTGTGTTTGAAGTATTACTAACTATTGATTCTCTTAACAACGAATTGTCTTCATCTTGCTTAGAAAACTTTGATAGAATATCGTAGTCAAATTGAAATCTTGCACTTGGTTTATAACTAGAGCTCAATTTGAACAATCCTAAATTACTTTTTTGATGCGCTACTTCATTTCTATTTTCAGTTGAAGCTACATTAGAAGAATTTGGCTGAAGAAAATTAGTTTGCGTCTTTGTTTCTAAATCGGTAATTGATGAAGAAAGAATTCCGAAACCACTTAATGTCCATGTTTTGGTTGGATTGTATGAAAAGTTTGTGGCTCCGAATTGTGTTTCAATTTCTTTTGCACGATTATTTCTTAACAAAGAAATTCCTAAATCGTTAGAAGCTACATTAAAATTAGAACCACCTTTAGCCATCATACTTCTAAAACCACCTGTGAATTTGAAATAATCTTGAATAGTTAAAGGTAATTCCCCAATATTATTGAAGTTTGAAATTAAATTAATACTGTATTTTGGATTATAATAAAATAATTTCGGATTTATAAAATAGCGATCATAGTTATTATCATCGGCTGTTCCGCCACCTGCAGTCATGTCACCAAACCAAAAGTTTTTCTTTCCATCTTTAAGTTTGATGTTCATTGCAAGATTGTCCTGATTATTTTCAACACCTTTTAGGATAGAATTTTCATTATAATTTCTTAGCACTTGAATTTTATCAATAGCATCTGCTGGAATATTTTTTACACCAAGTTTGGTATCACCATCAAAAAAGTCTTTGCCTTCAACCATTAACTTGGTTACTTTTTTACCTTCTACTTCTACTTCTCCATCAGCATTTACTTCTACTCCAGGAAGTTTTTTTAGAACATCTTCAAGCTTTCTTTCAGTACCAGATTTAAAAGAATCTGCGTTGTAAACAATAGTATCGCCTTTGATTGAAACTGGCATTTCACGTACAATTTCAACACCATCAAGCTGAATTCCGCCTGGTTCCATTGAAATATTTTGTGTAATATTTTCTGTTTTGGTTTCTACGGTAATTTGTTTGTTTTCCATTCCAATGTAACTCAACTTAACTAAGTAAGTAGTATTTGGCTTTAGGTTTAAAACAAATCTTCCTTTGTCATTGGTAATGGCGTAACCATCCATTCCTTTTGTTGCTTGATTAACAGCCATAACGTTGGCCATTTCAAGAGGTGTTTTTCCTGATTCTAAAACAACACCTTCAAATCGAATATTTTGTGAAAACGAAATGGTTGAAATTAATAATAAGGCAAATAATAGTGTTTTTTTCATAAGTGTAAGCTATTGGTTTTTATAAGAGATTATCTTCCCATTCTCATTTGCATTCCACCTCTTCCTTGACCTTGATTCATTTCCATCATCTCTTCCATTTTCTTTGTTACAATATCATCATATTCTTTTTGTGTAACTACTTTACCATTATTTGGCGCTTTTATTTCTGTTTTTTCTTTAGGATTGATAACAATTTTAGAACATAAAATAGTTGTTTTTCCGTCATTTACTTCAAGAATTAAACCTGGTAAACCCCAATATCCTTCTGGACCTTGATTTACTGGAATATCCATTGTGTACCAAGCTGTGATTGTGATTTCTTTTGGCAAATCTACTTCATCAAAAAAACTTGTTTTCTTTTCTTTTTTATCTTCGGATTTTGCATCTGCACTTTTATTTTCACCTTCCTTTTTAGCTTCTTCTTCTTTTTTCTTTACATCTTCTTCTTTCTTAGGTCTAAAATTTCTAAAATCGGTTTTACTTGCTGGAATTACAGCGGTCGCTTTATAACACATATAACCACCAATTTCTCTAGTTTCACCTTCCATTTTCCAGTTGTAATTTCTTAGAGTATCTTTCACAAGAAATTCTTTTCCCATAAATTCTTTATCAACTGTAAATGTTTTTTCTTTTGCGTTTTTATAGTAAGTTCCACCGCCACCCATCATGGATGACATCATTCTAAAACCTCCTTGACCTTGACCTGGTGCGTCTAACTTTTCTTCTTCTTTGTAAATAGATGATGTTTTATCGAAATTAAGAATGAATGTTTTTTCAAACATCTTTTTCATTCGTTCTTCAATCATTTTTTGCATTTCAGGAGTAATATCTTTATTTCCAGACATTCTCGATTTGAAATCTGCTGTACTTGTTTTTGATTCGTAAACAGCCATCCCTTGAAAATCTTTTTGAGCATTAGATGCAATAAAAACTAATAAAAGCGCTAAAGTGAACGTTATTTTTTTCATTTGAAGTATCTTAATTATTTGACGTAACAAATATGACGATTGAATTTGTGTTTTGTTACCAAAGATTTGTTAAATATTTTAGTTTGACTTCTTATATTTCAAATAGTTTAATGTAATTTAGCATCACGATGAAAAGAATGTTTTGTTTACTACTTTTATTAATTGTTGCTAATAGCTATTCACAAAATGAAAAGCTAACTGTAACAAGATTAGATTCCATAGCAATAAATGCTGATGGTTTTGTTGGATTTGATGGATTTAATAATTGTATTTATTTTAAAAACAATGTTTTATATAAAAAAATAGATTCTTCAATTTTACAATACCAAAATCTTGCATTGGGAAAAATAACCAAAGTTGACATTACAAATCCGCTTAAAATTATTATTTTTTATGAAGAATTTAATGCTGTAATTGTGTTAGATAATCAATTGAATGAAATACAAAAAATTGAGTTTTCAAGTTTAGAAACACCTGTTTTAGCAAATGCAATTGGAATATCTGGACAAAATAAATTATGGGTTTTTAATAATTTGAATCAGCAAATAGGATTGTATGATTTGAATTCAAATACTTATGAAAACAAAAGCATTCCTTTAAATGAAAGCATTACATACTATCAAACAGATTTCAATTATTTTCAGTGGATTGACAAACAAAACAATTGGTACACCTCAACCATTTTCGGTAGAATTGTCAGTAACGGAAAAGTTGAAGTAACTAATGACTTACAATTACTTCCTCAAAACAAAATACTTTTTTCTAAGGATAGCAAGTTGTTTCTAAGAGATCGCAACATCAACAAATTGTATGAAATTGAAATTGTTGAGAAATCGTTTAAAAATTTTTATTACAAAGAACAAATTTTATCTATTTTTACCGACCAAGGAATTACAAATTATAAAATTACAATACCATAATGCATATAGCAGTAGCAGGAAATATAGGTGCAGGAAAAACAACTTTAACTCGTTTTTTGGCAAAACATTTTAAATGGGAACCTCATTTTGAAGATGTAGTTGACAATCCGTATTTGGACGATTTTTATCATCAGATGGAACGTTGGTCGTTTAACTTACAGATTTACTTTTTAAATAGTCGTTTTAGACAAGTTTTGCAAATTCGTGAAAGTGGTAAAAAAATCATTCAAGACAGAACGATTTATGAAGATGCGCATATTTTTGCTCCCAATCTTCACGCTATGGGATTGATGACCAATCGTGATTTTGAAAATTATTCTTCCTTATTTGAATTAATGGAAAGTCTTGTGGAAGCTCCAGATTTGTTAATTTATTTGAGAAGTTCTATTCCAAATCTTGTTGGTCAAATTCACAAAAGAGGTCGTGAATATGAAAATACAATCTCCATTGATTATTTAAGCAGATTGAATGAAAGATATGAAGCTTGGATTACAACTTACAATAAAGGAAAATTATTAATCATTGATGTTGATGATATTGATTTCGTAAATAACCCAGAAGATTTAGGAATGATTATCAACAGAATCGATGCAGAAATAAACGGATTATTTTAAAATACAAAGCACTTCAATTGAGGTGCTTTTTTTATTCATTTAACATATCAAATAAAGAAACCATCTTTATATTTACTGATGGTTTATCAGTCTTAATGATTTTGGGAATTCCTGGCAATAAATCAAAATAGTTTTCTTTAAAAAAACTATCATTGGATTGTAAATACAAATTTTTAACTAGCGTATTTGTTTTAAGTTCAATTAATGTTTCGCCTACAATTTTCATTTCAATAGTTGGCTTTTCTAGTTGTAGCTCTTTTGGTTTAACAAAATAATGATAGGCAACAGTTTTCTTGTTTTTGCATATAAATTCTAATTGTAATACCGTTTTTTCTTTTGCGAATTTTGGTAATTCAGTAAAAAGAATATCCATACAATTTGTGTTTATTTCAGAATTGAGTTCGCATTCTTTTGAAGCCGTCCAAAGTTCTTTTCCAGAAAAATCGATTAACTTAGCATTTAGTGTCCCTTTTTGTACTTCGAGATTATCATTACAACCAATAATTGAAAGTCCATTAGTGCTTTCTGTTACCATTAAAAGTGTGGGTGCAAAACTTTCCTTCACTTGGTAATGAGACGCTTTCCAATTTTCATAATAATCCAAAG
>JAAFHW010000032.1 GCA_013298525.1 Flavobacteriia bacterium | reverse complement strand
CTGAACAAGCTGTAATAGATAATTATGGTATTGTTTCAGAAGCATTTGGGATTAAAACAATGATATATAACCCTATTGCAATATCATTTACACAAGAAAACTTAAAAGCAAAAGCGTTTTTTAAATTAACTAAAATAGACTAATTATGAATTTAGCATATAATTTACAAGGGCAACCAACAGAAGAAACGCCTGATACTGTATTACTTCACAATGTAAATATCGATACCGTACAATTAAACGCAACTACAAATTTTGTTTTAGACAGAAAAGAGGGAACAGAAAGTATTGATGTTCTTTTATTAGCTGAAACGCATCAAAATAGTTTAATTGCTACTGCGACCAACTCAAATGAAACGGTTTCAGAAATTAATGCCAAAGTGTTTGAAAATGGTGAAATGAATTGCGAAATAAACTATAATAGCGAAAAAGCAGTAGCTATTAAAAAACTACCTTATTCTGATGTTATTACTGTTGAATGTGGCGGTCAAACTTATTTAGTGACAGATACAGGTTTAATCCAACAATAATAATATGAACACAACAACAAAAATACTAGCATACCTAAAAAAACACTATTTACCAATTATTTTGGTAATTGGTGGTATTATAGACCAAACAACCGACTTATTAGTACAGTTGTTGAGTGAAGTTAATGCGCCAGCATATTACGGCACAATTTTGAGAATTATAGTTATTACAGTTGGTGCAATTAAGTTGTATCTAACATCGAACAATAAAAGTAAAAAGTAATGACACCGAGCAACGATACACACCCATTTTTAGATATGAAATTATTATTAATCAACCTACTGGTTTTTATTTTCGGATTATCGAACCTAAACCAAATTTTGTCTATTGTCTTATTGATAATTACTATTTGCTTCACATTGTATAAATTCTACAATGAGTATCAAGATAGAAAAGACAAACGCAAACGTAAAACACGATGAGAAAGGCACTAACATACTGGTACGTATTTATTATTTCGCTGTTATTGATAACTTCTTTAGCAGTTGTTTCTTGTGGTAAAAAACCAACAACAACCGAAATAAAAGAAACCAAATCGACAAACAATACCGAGGCAAAGTATGTGTTTAAATCACAAACTTTTAAGTCTTTAGAAATTAAAGACGCATTTTCGTTTTCGTTTCCGCAAATCTATACAGGAGCAACCAAAGTAGAGGATTGCGATTCATTATGCAACCAGAAAATAAAAGAAGCACTTTCTAAAGTCAATACATCAAAAACAAGTGGCGACAATAGTTATAAATTTTACTATGACGCATTAAACGATCAACTTGTATTAAATGTTTCACTAGGTGAGACCGTTACACAATTAAACGACAGCATTAAAATAAAAAATCAACTCATTGAAAAATTAGAGAATAACGTAAAAGAAGTACCAGTAAAATACATTCCTGTATTTGTAAAATACTTAGCAGGTTTTGGTGCGCTATGCGCTGCTTTTATCTTGATAAAAGTTGTACTCTATTTTCAATCTAAAATTCCAGTATAATGAGCGCAAAAAAAATGACAACAGAAAACAAATTATTATATGGTGGCGTAGCGCTTGCAGGTATTGCAGGAATTATAGCCTTAGTTAGTTCTGGCGGAAGTCCTAAAAAATTAGGTGAAGGAACTTTTGAAGAACCAGTAAAACCAACTACACCAACGCCAACGCCAAGCAACACGTCTGGAAACTCAACAAGTTACACGCCTGCGCCAGTTAAGCCAGTTGTATTAAACAAAAACTTGATTTTACGTGTAGGAAGCGTTGGAAACGAGGTAAAAGAATTACAAAAATTATTAGGCGTTTCGACTGACGGTAATTTTGGACCAAAAACACAAGCTGCTCTAATTTCTAAAAAAGGAGTTAGTGAAATTACGCTTGCAAAATTTGCTACTACGCCAAATGTAAATAATAATGTTTACCCAGTTGGTGCCAAACTTATGGCTACACCTAAAGCAGGAGCAAAAGTTTACGGCAACAAAGTTTTAGTAGACGGTAGTTCAATGTCAACAGGTGAAGTTTATAAAACAGTGCCTTTTGGTGAATATGTTGGAATTGTTAAAGGTAAAAACCCTCAAGGTACATGGTATAGAATAGCCTTTGGTGAGACCAATTGGTTAGGACAAACGGTTTATACATTCGGTTGGGTAATAGCGTCAGAAGTTAAAAATTACTAACATGAAACCAGTAGTAAAGATAGCATTGTTAGCAGGTTTATTTTACGCCTTAACACGTAAACCAGAAGAGACAGCAACAAAGGAAGTTAAAGAAGTAATTACATCTGAAATTCCTTTAATTCCTGTTACTAATATTCCTGCAGCAAATGTAGTTTTGAGTGATACGGCACCGATAGCATCGACGCCACCACCAACAGAAAACGACACGCCTATTTTTAATGAGCAAATTTTAACGCCTACAGTTGTAAGCGTTATACCTAAAATTGGCGATACCTTTAGAATAGAATCTACTACTAAAATGACAGTAGTAAAAAGAGATACAATGTTTAACAAGTATCAAAGCTATTTTAATCCGCCAATTAATTTAACCAACAAATATGCAACTGTAGGACAAACTTTTAAAATGGTTGGTGAATATGGTGCTAATGTAGTTGTAGAAATAGAAATCAGTATCAATGGAACTAAAGTAAAAAATTACTTTGCTATTCCATTGGCAAACGTAAAAAAAGTATAAAATGAACACAGGAACAAAAGTAGCTGTTGCAGGCGCAGGAGTATTAACCTTATTTGGAATTTGGTTTTTAAACAAAAAGAAAGATTTTGAAAAAGTCATTACAGAAATGACAATGAATATTTCAAACATTAGAAGATTAAAATTAAGCAGTGCTTTACAGGTAATTCTTTACTGTGATGTAACATTTAAAAACAATACAAACGTTACGTTTGATGTAAACACTGGAGGTCTAATAATGATTAAAAGTATTACATTATTTTACAAAGGTAAAAAATTAGGAGTTGCACGAAGTAACACCACACAATTTGCGTTAGCTGCAAATTCTGAGTTTAAAATTACAAATGTTGAAGTACAATTAGTATCTTTGAACATATTAAACCAGTTGTTTAACGAAAGTTTAGACGCAGACCCAGCAAACTACAAAATAGAATTAGAAATTGTTGCTCTGGGAAAAACTTACATCGTAGAGCAATAAAATACACCATAAACCACCATGTCAGTAATTGCACAATTTAACCAATTGGGCGGTAAATCTGTTACTCGCCTTGACTTAAATAATTTACGCACTCTTGCTCAAAACGAGCAGGAGTTTGCTGTTTATGACAGAATCACAAAATTATTAGAAAGTCACCCAAACATAGAAATTTTTGAAATCGAACCAATTGACAACCCAATCCCTATAAATATAGGCTTAGGTGCGCCTTCAATTGAAGCCTTAGAAATCAAATATAACGATGATAAAACTATCTATTCCGTTAATGGTAAAATAGTAGCAGAAATCAACGAAAAAGGCGTTTTACAATGGCACAGTAAAAGAGGTTTAGGCACTAAAATAATTGCTAAAATTCGTAAAAAAGCACATCAAGGACTAGGAGCTCCTAGACATAGCGGAGTAGCAAAAGACGGTTTAGACGAATGCGGACGTTTACAACCAGGATATAAATTTGAAGGTAGCCGAGTTATTAAAGTTGGTGAAGCTGCAAAAAGAAAACCAGTTGTAAATAATAGAAAATCAAAGCCTAGTACAGAACCTAAAAAACAAGTACAGAAGTCAAGTACAGAACCTCAAAAGAAAGTTAATTTTGACGATTCAAAACTATTAGGAATTGAAAAGATTACAATTTTATGGCACGAAGGAACAGGCGAGTTTGACGAAAAAGAATACTCTAGTTATGAAAGTTTACAAAAAGATTTTGTAAAAATATTCAATACTTCTTATGGAAACAATAAGAAGTATCAAGGCGGTTACACCAAAGTAAAAATAGAAATTACTTTTGTTGACGGTTTAAAAATAACAGAAAGAATTGACGTTTCACCAGACGCAGAAGGTGATTTTAACCCAACAATTAATAAAATTGAAAACTATCTAGTTTCATTAAAACCATTACTTAATACAATAGAAATTCCAACAGGAATTTTAACACTAAACAAAAAATATAAATTAGTTTTTGAAAAGAACAACAAAAACCAAAAAGAAGAAAAAGTAAACTCAAATGAAGGTGATAAATTTGATTTTATTTTTGAGGTTGGATATGGTGGAAGCTATCCAATAAAATCATTTATTGAGTTTCCTGCAATGCAAGGATTAACAAATGAAGGTAAAAACTCTACAGTTGAAAATCTTATCTCATATCGTGCTACAAAGAAAGCGCTTGAAAAACTTCAAAAACTTTATCCTAGTAATGCCTACGGTAATAAACATGAACTTTCTTCTAAAAACCTTAATTCAGCAACCGAAGAATACAAAAGAAAAAACAAACCTGCTTCTGACTATGGTAAAAAAAGACCAAGAAGCAAACAATCAAAAGCGTTATTTTCTTTAAACGATATTCCTTACGAAGTAGCCTACAGAGCGCACACAGGAACATCATTTTCACCAGAAAAAAGAGCAAAAAGCGAGCAAGAAAATTATTTTAATTCTCTGCAAGAAGTTTATAATGAAAATGTTGTACGTGCAAAAAAGCTAAACCTTGAAAACGAACTTGATGCAAGATTTTTAAAATTTAAAGAAAAGTACCTAAAATTGAATTTAGAATATTTGCAAAGCCGAAGCGGTATTTATAGTACAATGATTTCTGGCGCTTCAAATTTTCCTGTTGCTCGAATGCAAAAGAAAAATGCAGTAGTTGATAAAAAAAGCAAGGCAGTTTTAGATTATTTCAACAACTATCAAAATTTATTTTATAATGAAATGAAACCTGTTGTTATTAAAACTGGTAGTTCAGAAGCATTACTTCAATTACAAGAAAAGCTAAGAAAGGAAGAAGAAGCGCATCAGTTAACATTAGTTTTTAATAAAATAATGCGTAAAAAGATTTCTAATGACGAAAAAGAAAAAGAACTTTTAAAAGCAGGATTTAGCCAAAAAGTAATTGATTCAGCTAAAAAAGAAGGCTTCTATGAACTAGGTAGTTATGTAAGTTCAAACCGTTCAGCTAGAATGAGAGAACTAAAAAGAAGAATTAAAGTTGAAGAAAATATAAAACAAAAATCTGCTACAATTGGAAATTTAGAGTTTCCATTTAAAGGCGGAACTGTTGTAAAAAATCTTGAAATAAATAGATTACAAATTTTATTTGACAGTATTCCTGATGCAACATTAAGAAGCGCATTAAAAAGAGGCGGTTTAGCTTTTAAATGGTCTCCTTCTAACAAAGCTTGGCAACGTCAATTAAATACTTTTTATAGTGGCAGTTATTCCGAGTTAGAAAAACTACTACCAGAATTAAGTTTTGAAAAAAAAAATACTAATTCTATAAAAGTTGACGAAAACGTAACAAAAGCATCAAAAAACGTTACAAAACCAACATTAAGCGTAACAAAAAAAGTAGATAGCGGTATAAAAGTTATACCGTTGTCTACTATTGCTATTGATAGAAAACGTTTTCAAAATAGAAACAAGTTAAACGAAGTTGTTTTAAAAAATATTGTAGAGAATTTTAACGAAACCGAGTTAGATCCTTTAATCGTGTGGGAATTTAAAAACAAAACCTATTTATTAGCAGGACATCACCGTTACGAAGCATTAACCCAGTTAAAAAAGAAAACAGCACCTGTAAAATATTTCCAAGGTCCGGAAGCTGCTGCAATTGATTTTGCAAAAGTAAAATCAAATTCAAATAGAAGTTTAGAAACGCCTTTAGAGCGTGCTAACTTATATCGTGAAATGTTTGCTAAAAAATCTAAATCGGAAGTTACCGAGCAAGCCAAAAAGATTGAAGGTAAAAACGCAAACTACATTCTAAATTTAGCCTCATTAAATCCGAAAGGCGAAGTAATTAACGCTGTAGAAAGTTTGCTAGAAACTACCGACAAACAAAACGCAACTTTAGTAGAAAAATTAGCCGATTGGATAGGTCAAGCACGTAGAAGTTACGACCAGTTAACCAATGCTCACGAAAGAGAAATGTTTTTATTCCTAATGGATAAGGACCAGTCTAAACGTGTTAAGACTAAAGCAGAATTTTTGCAAAAAATCTACACCATTGCAGGAGCATTTGATTTTGAAAAGTCAAATCCTTTGAATTTAAAGCGTATTCAATACAAGTCAGAAGGTGAAAATACTTATGATAAAGAATACAGCGAAGTAAAAGCAGAACTAGACAAAATTTATACAGAATATTCTACACTATCAACTAGATTGGTAGATAGTTCGGCAGACGATTTTATTTCACCTGCAGACGAGGAAATTTACAACAATGCTATTAAGCGAAAAGCAGAACTTAAAAAGCAAATGCAATTCTGGCAAGGTAAGCAATTGAACCTAGAGCGCAACAAAGCAAACTATGCACGTGGCGGACAAAATCAGATAGGTTTGTTTTCGCCAATGCCTTATTTGTCGAATGATGCGCCAGAAGAGTTTCCTACACATGACAACGGAATCCCAACAGAGTTAATTTCATTAAGTCAAACAATTAAAAAAGACTTAAATAAAAATTCATTAGCATATAGAAGGCAAAATAGAGACTTTACTGAACATGAATTTTATAAAATTGAAAATCAAGAATTAGCCAAATTATTAGGCAAAATTGAAAAAAAGAAAAAAGAAAGTGTTGCAATAACTCTAGCAGGTGGTCAAGGTTCTGGAAAAACTTCATTTTTATTTCAAATGATTGAAGAGTTTGCTAAAAATTATAAAGTAGGTCATGCTTCTTGTGAAGAACACCCAGAAAGCGCCCTATATGAAGAAAAAGCAGACAAATACTGGTCAGAAAAAACAATTCAAAGCGTTGATGCGCCAGAAATAAAATCTTTACAAGATGTGTACGATTTAATTGAAAGAAACGAAGTTATTTTTATTGATAGTTTTTCTAAACTGCAGACTTTTGATAGAAAAATAATGCTAGATGACAATTTTAGAAAAAAATTCAATGGTAAATTATTAATCATTATTTATCAATTAACTACTGGAAATACAATGCGTGGCGGTTCATCAAGTCAATTTGACGGTGATGTTATATTATTTGTCGAAAAATTTCCGTCGTTTGAGCAAAATTACGTTTACAATGATAAAAACAGATACAATAGCATACCATTAGACCAGCTTAAATATAATATTTCTACTGGAAAATTAATGCCTACAGGTATAGAAGAGCCAGAGCTCGAAGATGATGAATTACAATTTAGTGACGAAATAGAGAAAATATGAGTACCAAGACCGTTTTAATTACTTCTGCAGTAGTACTAGGATTATTTGCCATTTACAACGAAAGGCAAAAGAAAAATTCTAGTCCTACTATCTATTTCATTAAGAAAATGCAAGGTAATTATAACGGTCGTTGTGTTCCACCATTCGGAATATTTATCCATGAATCACAAAGAAACAACCAAAATTTAATAAATCACGAGTTAGTACACTGGCAACAATACCAACGCTTAGGATTATTCAAATTTTACAGCGAATTTAATAAACAAATTAAACAATACGGCTACGACCTTGCTCCTTTAGAAATAGAAGCCAGATATGCAGAAAATGACTACTGCAGATACAACTACACAGAATGTGTTAGAAATGGTCAAGCCGTTACAGTTCATAATCCACAATTTTTAAAATAAAATCATGGCAACAAGAAAACCAACCACAAAAAAAGCAACAAAAAAACCTGCTCAAAAATCTGAAAAAACATTTAGAGTAAACGGTTATAAAATAAATTACTCAAATTTTTGGGGAAATTATGGCGTTTCACATGATGAAATAGGAGCCAATATTGCACAATTTAAGTTTAGAAAAGATGCAGTAGATTACTGCAAAAGAGGATAACAATTAACACCATAAACCAATTAAAAACCAACATCATGGCGACAAAGAAAAAGACCACAGGCACAAAAGCAAAAACAACTACTAAAAGAGTAGCAAAAGCAACAGGATTAACAAGCTGCGGAACTCACTTGAAAAAAGGCTACAAATACGTCAAAGGTGGCGGAGTAGTAAAAGTTACTAAAGCAAAAAAGAAATAGTTTATTTTAGTTTAGTTTTTTGTTGGAAACCGTCTCGTTAATTCGAGGCGGTTTTTTATTAAAATCAAGTGATAGTTTAATTTCGCCGCCTAAAGCATCATGTAATATTTTTTTTGTGTAGTTGTCGATTCCTTTATTTGAACGAAAAGTTTTTTGTCCTTCTGCGCTTGTAATTATAACCCGCATTACTTCAATATGTAAAGGAATATGTATATTTAAACGAATATGTTCTAAATTATTAACGTCTAATTTTGGCTTTTTAATTGATTTCATTCTAGTTGGTTTATGGTGAACCACAAAGATATAAAAAATTAAAAATCAAGCGTATAAAATTCTCCGTAATCCTTCGGTAACATTTCCTGTACTTCTCTCAAATATTTTTCTGTAGTACTTTCGTTTTTGTGACCGATTATAGGCATAAGTTTTGCAACTGCTTCACGATGCAATAAGCCACTTTTAGTAAACGAATGGTATAAATCTAATGCTGCAGTATGTCTAAAGCTATAAATACCGTAATCACCGTTAAAATTTAGTGTTTTTTTTACTTTTTTGAATCTGTTACCGAAGTGGTCTACTTTGGTTTTTTCTTTAGCTTCCCAGATTTCAATTTTATTGGTATTTGTAAATAAATGCGCTTTTTTTGGCAAAGTATCTATATGAATACTTTCGAGATGTTTTACTATTGGTACGATTAACTTTTTTACGCTTTTATTACTCGTTTTTGTCTTTACAGATAACGTTTTGTTTTTAATATTTATATCACCTGCAGTAAGTCTAATTATTTCAACAGGTCTAAGAAATTCATAAATTACAAAAAGTATAAAATAGTATAATTGTAGATCATGTTGCAAAAGGTATTTTTTTATTTCTGCAACCTCATAACCAGTGAACGGAGTATTTTTAACAGGCTCATCTTTACTGGTCTGAAAATCTACAGGATTTTTAGTAATAATTTTGTCTTTTACCATTTTGCCAAACAATGACGACAGACAACGTTTGTAATTATCCTGCGAAGTTTTACCAACGTTTCTTCCTTCTGGACTAACAAGCCAATTCATAAAAGCAATAAAATGAACGTCGCTAAATTCCTTAACGTCTATCAACTTCAAATTATTGCTAGTTAACCATTGAATAAATAAATTTTTACGTGTTTTATAGTCTGAAATTGTTGCAGGTTCCCACTCACCTATTTTATTATCGTAAGCATATTCAAGAGCAGCTACAATTGTAAAACTTTTTATCATGTATGAAGGCTCGGTTTTTTCTATTACGCCTTCTTTTGTAAATGGATTGAAACCATTTTCAAGCAAGAGATTCCATGCTTTTACCCACGCTTCACCTGCTTCGGTTCTTTCTTTAATAGTTTTATGCTTATTTATGTAGGTTTTTGTAGGCTTAAATTTTTGCATTTTGCCTGTAGTTGGATTTCTAAAATAGTAATAAACATACCATTCTTTACCTGCAATAATTGCAGGCTTTCCATTAATAAAAGTTTTCTGCAGCTTAGCAGGTGAGTACAATTTTTCCATAACACTAATTTCTACCATTACAGGCAGATTTGTAGGCAGGTTTGTAAAATGTAGCGTAATTTTTTTCATAAGTAAAAAATTGCTACAAACAAAAAAACCCTTATAAATAAGGGTTTTTCTTTGTACTCAGAGCGGGACTTGAACCCGCACGAACATTACTGTTCACTGGATTTTAAGTCCAGCGTGTCTACCAATTTCACCATCCGAGCATTATAGGTGGTTGAGCGAAAAACGGGGCTCGAACCCGCGACCTCGACCTTGGCAAGGTCGCGCTCTACCAACTGAGCTATTTTCGCATTATCAGATTTTGTATGAACGACAACACTTGTTCCGTATTGCGGATGCAAATGTAATATTAAAATTCAATTATACAAACGTTTTTTATAAAAAAAACTTCACAAAAACATAACCTACTGAAAACCTATTTGTTACTTTTTTAGCAACATTCGTTTTATTTCATTAAGTTTCATTAATGCCTCTACAGGAGTTAAGGTATTTATATCTAATCCAAGGATTTCTTCTTTAATTTCCTCCAATAATGGGTCATCTAAATTAAAAATACTCAATTGCATTTCATCCTTAGCAGATTTTATTCCATGCAACGCATCTCCTGAATGATCTTTTTCGAGTTTCTTAAGCAGTTTTTGAGCTTTTTGAATTACTGTTTGTGGCATTCCAGCCATTTTAGCTACATGAATTCCAAAACTATGTGCACTGCCTCCTTTTACTAATTTTCTTATGAAAAGAACATTATCTTTTAACTCTTTTACCGAAACATTGTAATTTTGAATTCTCGGAAGCATTTCGCTCATTTCATTCAATTCGTGATAATGCGTTGCAAAAAGTGTTTTTGGTCGAGCAGGATTTTCATGCAAAAACTCTGCAATTGCCCATGCTATAGAAATTCCATCATACGTACTTGTTCCACGACCAATTTCATCTAAAAGCACTAAACTTCTATCAGAAATGTTATTCAAAATAGAAGCTGTTTCGTTCATTTCTACCATGAAAGTAGATTCACCCATCGAAATATTATCGCTTGCTCCTACTCTTGTAAATATTTTGTCGACAACTCCCATTCTAACCGCTTCTGCCGGAACAAAACACCCCATTTGCGCTAGTAATACTATCAAAGCAGTTTGACGCAAAATAGCTGATTTACCCGACATGTTTGGTCCAGTTATCATAATTAGTTGCTGTGTTTCTCTATCTAAATAAACATCATTAGCAATGTAAGGAACTCCAACTGGTAATTGCTTTTCAATAACAGGATGACGACCGTTGGTAATTTCTAATTCAAAAGTTTCGTCAATAATTGGACAAACATAATTGTTCTCAATTGCTAATTGCGTAAAAGATGTCAAACAATCTAACTGAGCAACCAAATTAGCATTTAACTGAACTGGTTTTATATAAGTTGCAATCCAATTGACTAATTGTTCGAAAAGTTGACTTTCAATTTGATGAATTTTTTCTTCGGCACCAAGAATTTTGGTTTCGTATTCTTTTAATTCTTCTGTAATGTATCGTTCAGCGTTTACTAATGTTTGCTTTCTAATCCATTCAGCAGGAACTTTATCTTTATGTGTATTTCTAACTTCTATATAATATCCAAAAACATTATTAAAAGATATTTTTAAAGAAGAAATTCCTGTTGCTTCAGATTCACGTTTCTCAATTCCTTCTAAAAACTCTTTACCTGAAAAAGCAATACTTCTTAATTCATCTAATTCGGCATGAACTCCAACAGCAATAGCGTTTCCTTTTGAAATAGCAACTGGCGCATCTTGATTTAATGTGGATTTTATCTTTTCACGAAGTAAATCGCAACTATGAAAACTATCACCAATTATTCTTACTGCTTCTTGCTTACTTTCTAAAGCCAATGTTTTTATTGGAATTATTGCATCCAAAGATTCTTTCAAATAAATAACTTCTCTTGGAGAGACTTTTCCTGTTGCAATTTTAGAAATCAATCGTTCTAAATCGGAAATCTGCTTTATTTGATATTGTATTTTTTGAAGTATTTCTTGATTTTCTTTCAAATAAGTAACCACTTCATGACGACTTCTAATTTTGCTAGCATCTTTTAAAGGCAACGCTAACCATCGTTTCAACAAACGTCCACCCATTGGCGAAAGTGTTTTATCGATTACATCTAGAAGCGTAACTGCATTTGGATTATAACTATGATATAATTCTAAATTTCTGATTGTAAATCTATCCATCCAAACATAAGCATCTTCGGCAATTCTTTGAATACTTGTAATATGCTGAACACGATTATGCTGAGTTTCTGACAAATAATATAAAATCGCTCCTGAAGCTATAATTCCATCTTGCAATTCTTCAATTCCAAAACCTTTTAACGAATTGGTTTGAAAATGATTGGTCAATGTTTCAAAAGCATAATCTTCTTGATAAACCCAATCTTCAAGATAAAATGTATTAAAATCTTCTCCAAAACTTTCTTTAAATTGATTTCGATTGTTCTTCTGAATTAGAATTTCACTTGGATTAAAATTCTGAAGCAACTTATCAATATATTCTTCATTTCCTTGAGCCGTTAAAAATTCTCCTGTAGAAACATCTAAAAATGAAACTCCTAATTGCTTTTTCCCAAAATAAATTGATGCTAAAAAGTTATTAGATTTAGATTGCAAAACTTCATCATTCATTGCAACTCCCGGAGTAACTAATTCGGTAACACCACGTTTTACAATAGTTTTAGTCATTTTTGGATCTTCAAGTTGATCGCAAATAGCTACACGAAGTCCTGCTTTTACAAGTTTGGGCAAATAGGTATTTATAGAGTGGTGAGGGAAACCTGCCAAAGCCGTTTCTGTTTCTGAACCAGCGCCACGCTTTGTTAAAGTAATTCCAAGAATTTTAGAAGCACGAATAGCATCTTCTCCAAAAGTTTCATAAAAATCTCCTACTCTAAACAATAAACAAGCATCAGGATACTTCCTTTTAATCTCGTTGTATTGTTTCATTAATGGTGTTTCTTTCGGGCTTTTATCTTTAGATGACAATGGAAATTTGTTTAAAATTTAGCTTACGAATTTAATTATTTAATATTAATTTTTGCCATTAACATTTCATTTAATAAAAATTTAAGTTTCATTATAACGATAGAAGTTTTTTTTATATAAATTTGTCTTGTTAAATTATTAATTTTAAATAAAATGAAAAAAATATTACTAGTTGCTATGTTAGTAGTTTTTGGTGTAACTGCATCAAATGCTCAAACTAAATCTAAAGCAAAAAAAGCTAAGAAAGCTGTTGCTGCTAAAATTGAAACACCTAAAGTAGATGGTGCTGGAATGGTTTTTGAAAATGAAACTATTGATTATGGAAATATTCCTCACAATGCAGATGGTCAAAGAGAATTTGTTTTCACCAATAATGGAAACAAACCTTTAGTTATTGAGAATACTCAAGGATCTTGTGGTTGTACTGTTCCTTCGAAACCAGAAAAACCAATTCAACCTGGAGAAAAAGGAGTTATTGGTGTTAAATATGCAACTGATAGAGTTGGTCCATTTACTAAAACAGTTACCGTAACTTCTAATGCTGTAGGTTCAAATGTTACTCCAGTAACAACTCCTTCTACAACACCAGGTGGAGCTCCAGTTCCAACAGGAAAGTCTACAAAAATTATTACTATTAAAGGTAATGTTCTTCCAGATGCTCCAGTAGCACCTGCGACAGAAACTAAAAGCTAATATTTTTTATCTATAAAAAAGAGCTTCCGAAAATCGGAAGCTTTTTTTTTGAATACCTTTACCAAAAAAATTAGAAATGCGAAAATTAGAAAACAGCGAACTTGAAAGAAAATCGGTTGAAGATTTTAAACAAGCTGAAAAAACACCAATAATCATTGTCTTAGACGATATTAGAAGTCTTCACAATATTGGCTCGGTATTTAGAACTTCTGATGCATTTCTAATTGAAAAAATTTATCTCTGCGGAATAACCGCAACACCTCCAAACAAAGAAATTCATAAAACAGCGCTTGGAGCAACAGAAACCGTTGCATGGGAACATAACAAAAGTGTTGTTGAAGTTATTGAAAACCTTAAAAAAGAAGGCACTTCTGTTTATGCTATTGAACAAGTTGAAAATGCAATATTCTTAGATGATTTTAAACCTGAAAAAGGCAAAAAATACGCATTAGTTTTTGGGAATGAAGTTTTTGGAGTTTCACAAGAAGCTATTGATTTAAGTGATGGCGTTATAGAAATCCCGCAATTGGGAAGTAAACATTCATTAAACATTTCTGTAAGTACTGGAATTGTAGTTTGGGATTTATTTCAAAAAATAAACACTCTTTAATCTTGTGAAAATAAAAAACATAATTAAAATATTTGTTTTATTTTTATTCCTAATTGGGCCTTCTACCAAAGCTCAAACATCTAATGTAGCACCAATTTTAACTGCAACCGGAAACCAAATATACTGTCCTGGAACTTCAATGAAGATAGTTACAAATATGACTATTGTTGATCCAGATGACCCTGGTGTAACAGCTATTTACATTCAAATTTCTTCTGGATATGTTTCTGGTCAAGATGTATTGACTCTTACTGGCTCTCATCCAACGATTAATAGTAGTTGGGATAATAACACAGGAAAATTAACTTTGATTGGTCTTTTTGGTCAACCCACATATACTGAACTGGAAGCTGCGATTGAGGACATTGAATATTCTAATAGTTCATCGAATCCTAGTGGTATTAGAACCTTTTCAATTTCAATAGGCCAAGCCAATTATTTACCTTCAAATGGACATTATTATCAATATATTCCCAATATTGGAATAACTTGGTCTGATGCTAAAATTGCGGCAGCTACCAACTTTTATTACGGAATTCAAGGCTATTTAGCTACAATAACCGCAGCAGACGAAGCACAAATTGCTGGAGAACAATCTGAAGGCGCTGGTTGGATTGGAGGAAGCGATGAACAACAAGAAGGTGTTTGGAGATGGATGACTGGACCTGAAACAGGAACTCTTTTTACCTATACCCTTTGGAATACAGGTGAACCAAACAGCGCTGGCGATGAAGATTATACTCATATCACTGCTCCAGGTGTAGGAATTCCTGGATCATGGAACGATATATCAAATACTGGAGCAACTAGCGGATTTTATCAACCAAAAGGGTATATAGTAGAATATGGAGGAATGCCAGGCGATCCTATAATTCAAATCTCTACAAGCACAACAATTACTATCCCAAGCATTACCTCAACAACAGTCGCAGAAATTTGCAATCCAGGAGTGGTAACTCTTGGAGCAACAGCAAATGTTCCAGTAATTAGTTGGTATACTTCTGCTATAGGAGGAACGCCAATTGCAACAGGAACAACTTTTACTACTCCTTTTTTAAATTCAACCACTACATATTTTGCAGATGCCTCTCCTTTTGGATGTACTTCAAATGTTAGAACTGCTGTAACTGCTTCTGTTAATACAACACCTATTTTAACTACTGATACTAATGTAAGTATTTGCGAAAACACACCAACAACACTTAACGCTTCAACTACTGCAGGAGTAATAAATTGGTATTCGTCTTTAACCAGTACAACTCCTTTAGTTACTGGAACCAGTTTTACAACTCCAGCATTAACACAAAACACTACTTATTACATTGAAGGAAACAACAATGGTTGTCTTTCAATTGGAAGAATTGCTATAAATGTTCAAGTAATTACAAAACCTATAGTTGTTGATGAAAATCTTACACTTTGTGAAAACGAAACACTTACTTTAAACGCAGGAATTAACAATGTTTCTTATTTGTGGTCAACATCTGAAACTACCAATACAATTACGATTGCTTCTCCTGGCATTTATTCTGTTTTAATTACAGATTTAACACCACAAGGCTGTTCAAACACTAAAACATTTACTATAACTCAGAATGACCTTCCTGTTATTGATGACGTTTTGATTAATGGCACAACTGCAACAATTATCGTTTCAACTTCTGGAGATTATGAATACTCCATTGATGGTGTGAGTTTTCAAACATCTAATGTATTTACCGTTTCTGATGGCGGAATTTATAATGCTATAGTTCGAGGAAAAAATAATTGTGGTATAGATTTCAAAGAATTTGCAGTAATTACAATCCCTAATTTTTTTACTCCAAATGGAGATGGATTTAATGACAATTGGACCATTAAGGGTTTGATGTATTATACCAATGCAAAAGTTTCTATTTTTAATCGATATGGAAAGTTAATTAAACAACTGAATGCTATAGATAATAATTGGGATGGAACTTTAAACAACCAACTTTTACTATCTGACGATTATTGGTTTACGTTTAAAAAGGATGAAAACACTCCAGAAATAAAAGGTCATTTTTCCTTAAAGCGCTAATTAAGTTTTTTCTTAATTTCTTCAAGGATAAAAATATAATCTTCTTGATTTTTTACAAAATCTCTTTCAGAAACGTCTACTATAAGTACATTCAAATCTTTCTGAGTTTTGATATAATCGAGATAACCATTATTGATTTTTTCTAAATAATCTGCTGGAATTTCTTGTTCGTAACTTCTTCCTCTTCGCTTTATATTTGCCAATAATCGTTCTGTATTTTGGTATAAATAAACATACAAATCTGGTTTTGGCATTTCTTTGTAAATGATATCAAAAAGCGTTTTATACAATCGATATTCATCTTCTGCCAACGTTACTTTAGCAAAAATTAAAGATTTAAAAATATGATAATCGGCAATTATAAAATCTTTAAACAAATCAAATTGCGCTAAATCGTCTGATATTTGTTGGTATCTATCGGCTAAAAAAGACATCTCTAGCGGAAAAGCATATCGGTTTTGATCTTTGTAGAATTTAGGTAAAAACGGATTGTCTGCAAATCGTTCTAAAACGGTTTTGGCATTAAAATCTTCTGCCAATTTAGAAACCAAAGTTGTTTTTCCTGCGCCAATATTTCCTTCAATCGCAATGTAATTAAAATCGTCAAAATTGATTTTTTGCAATGGTGCATTCAATTTTGAAATCTTCACACAATTACCTTTATCCTCACATTCTTTTAAAATATCTGAAATTGATTTTTGGGAAATAGGATGTGTCCAATCGGAAACCACTTCCATCATTGGCAACAATACAAAAAGTCGGTCTTGAAGATGTTTGTGCGGAATTTGCAATGATTCAGATTCCATAATTTCATCATCAAAAGAAATCATATCAACATCAATAACTCTTGGTTGATAATCGGAACTTTCTGTTCGAACTCTACCCAACTTTTTTTCAACTTTCAAAATATTTTTCAAAAGCTTTTGCGGATTTTTGTGCGTATGAATTAAAACCGCACAATTGTAAAACGAATCGCTAGAAAAACCCCAAGAATCTGATTCAAATAAAGAGGAAACCTTTACTACAGTTCCAACTTCTTGATGCAATAAATCAATACAACGCTCAATGTTTTCAAGGCGATTACCTTGATTACTGCCTAGCGAAAGTATAACTTGATGTTGCTGATTCATATTTGGCAAAATAACTAAAAGAATTTTAGAATTGAAGTATATTTGTGGTTTGTGTTGATAACTATTTTTATTTTACATTTAATCAAATGGTTTGTAACAAATTATCTTTTTTAACTACTAATTAGTAAAATTAACTACTATGAGATTTTTAGGAAATGTATTAGCCACTATTGTTGGACTATTTATTTTTTGCATGATTTTTTTCTTCGGAATTATCTTGATTGGAGCCATTGCTGGTAGCGGAGATTCTGAAACAGTTTCGGTTAAAAGCAATTCTGTAATCGAATTAGATTTATCTAAAATCAACCACGATTATGCTGGAAAAACCAATTATGACGACATGCCATTTTTGAACGACAAGGACAAACATGACGGATTATTTGATATAATCAACGCTATCGAATATGCCAAAACTGATTCGGATATTGAAGGAATTTCAATTTTAAACAATTTTTCAAATTTAGGAATTGCTCAAACCAAAGCGTTGCGTGATGCTTTAGAAGATTTCAAAAAATCAGGTAAATTTATCTATTCTTATGCCGATGTTTATTCACAAAAAGATTACTATTTGAATTCGGTTGCCAATACCATTTATTTGAATCCTATTGGAGAATTAGAGTTTAAAGGTTTGTCTGCTGAATTAATGTTCTTTAAAGATTTACAAGAAAAATCAGGTGTTAAAATGGAAGTAATTCGCCACGGAAAATACAAAAGTGCAGTAGAACCATTTTTAGAAAATAAAATGAGTGATGCTAATAGAGAACAAACTACGCAACTTTTGACTTCAGTATGGAATTCGGTTGTCACTGATGTTGCAGCTAGCAGAAAAATCTCTGTTGCACGATTAAATCAAGTTGCTGACGGACTTTTAGCAAGAACACCACAAATGGCAAAAGCTGAAAAATTAATCGACGTTATTGCTTACGAAGATGTATATCACAACGACATCAAAAAAGCTTTAAAAGTTGATTCAGACGATGATTACGATAGAGTTTCGATTGAGGATTATGCTGAAAAAGTTGCTTCTACATCAAAAGATAATTCAACTAAAGATAAAATTGCTATTATTTATGCTCAAGGCGAAATTGGTAGCGGTGAAGGTGATGTAAACCTTATTGGTGAAGGTGCGATGCGTCGTTCTTTGCAAGAAGCTCGTGCTGATAAAAATGTAAAATCGGTAGTTTTAAGAATCGATTCTCCTGGTGGAAGCGCTTTAACATCTGAATTAATTTGGAGAGAAATTGAATTGACTAAAAAAGTAAAACCTGTCGTAGTTTCAATGGGAAATTATGCAGCTTCTGGTGGTTATTATATTGCTTGTAATGCTAATAAAATTTTTGCTGAAGCTAATACAATTACTGGTTCGATTGGAGTTTTTGGAGTTTTACCAAACTTTACTGTTGCAGCCGATAAAATTGGTTTAGACATCGAACAAGTAAAAACACATACCAATGCTGCAGGTTACAGTCCGTTTATGCCATTAGATGAAAACTATCGTGGTTTTGCTCAAGAAGGTGTTGAAAAGATTTATTCGACTTTTGTAAATCGAGTTG
Organism: Flavobacteriia bacterium; assembly: GCA_013298525.1. Classification (GTDB taxonomy): domain Bacteria; phylum Bacteroidota; class Bacteroidia; order Flavobacteriales; family Flavobacteriaceae; genus Flavobacterium. The sequence continues at coordinate 6,736 of JAAFHW010000032.1, read as the reverse complement.
CTGCTGGAAGAAAATTAACTTTCGAGCAAGTTGACGCAATTGGTCAAGGTAGAGTTTGGAGTGGTCAAGATGCTTTAAAAATTGGTTTAGTTGACAAAATTGGAGGAATGGACGAAGCTATAAAAGAAGCTGCTAAACTTGGGAAAACATCAAAATATAGAATTCAAAATTTCCCTGAATTTGAAAAAAGTTTTGAAGATGTTTTAGCACAATTTGGATTTGCACAATCGCGTCAAGCTATTATAAAAGAAGAAATTGGAGAGCAAAATTATAAAGTGCTTCAACAAATAAAACAAATGACCAACCAAAAAGGCGTTCAAGCAAGAATGGCTTATGAGTTGAAAATTAATTAATCAAAAAACGATTGGGTTAGTTGTTTTTATCCGTCTTATTGAAAAATGAGACGGATTTTTTATTTGTAAAAGTTGTTCTACATCAAGGAAATAATGAAACATTTTATGACAATTTTACAAACTAAAACCATCCTAAAACACTAAATTTGTTGATTGTTTTTAGAAAGGCAAGATATTTGCATTGAATTAGTTGAATAAATAGTGAATCATTATGGTAAAGAAAATTTTAAAAATCGTTGGAATTGTATTGTTGTTATTAGTTGTATCAGCTTTTGCAATTCCGTATTTATTTGAAGATCAAATAAAAGCTAAAATTTTAAAATCTATCAATGAAAGTGTTGATGCAAAAGTAGCTTTTACCGATGCTGATTTGAGTTTGTTTAAAAGTTTTCCAAATGCAAATGTAGCTATGGAAAATTTATCTATTGTAAACAAAGCACCATTTGAAGGTGACACTTTGGTTTCATTCAAAGAATTAAATTTAAAAATGTCGGTGATGGAATTATTTAATGGCGACAACGAACCTTTAAATATCGATGCTATTTCTTCCAAAAACGGATTAATTAATATCATTTTCAATAAAGATGGCGTTGGAAATTTCGACATTGCTTTAAAAAATCAAGACCAAAAAACAGACGGTGGGAAAAGCAAACCACTTGCTTTAAAAATTAAAGAATACGATGTTGAAAATTTCAAGTTCAAATATTTTGATGAATCCTCTAAAATTTCGATGGTTCTTGACAGCATCAATCATTCAGGAACTGGTGATTTTACAAATGACGTTTTAGATTTAGATACCAAAACAACAGCTAAAGTCTCGTTGAATATGGACAAGGTAAATTATATGAATAATATTAATGTTTCTTTGGATGCAATTCTCGGAATTGACATAAAAAATAGCAAATATACTTTCAAGGAAAACAAAGCAAAAATCAACGAATTGCCATTAGAATTCAACGGATTTATTCAATTAGTGGATGCAGGACAATTATATGATTTGACATTCAAAACTCCAACTTCATCGTTTAAAAACTTCTTAGGATTGATTCCTTCAGCTTATGCTAGTAGTTTAGATAATGTGAAAACTTCTGGCGATTTTACCGTTGCTGGTTTCGCGAAAGGAATGTTGACAGACACTACTGTTCCTAAATTTAATATTGCTATTGCTTCTAATAATGCTTCTTTTCAATATCCTGATTTACCAAAATCGGTTAAAAATATTATTATTGATACTAAAATCATCAATGAAACTGGTGTAATGAATGACACTTATGTGAATTTAGACAAACTATCATTTTCTATTGATCAAGATGTTTTTAACGCTAAAGCAAACATAAAAAACGTGGCGACAAATGCTTTGGTTGATGCTGCATTGAAAGGAACAATTAATTTAGGAAATCTATCAAAAGCGTATCCAATTAAATTAGAAAAACCACTTTCTGGAATTTTGAAAGCAGATGTAACTACTAAATTTGATATGGCATCGGTTGAAAAAAGTCAGTACCAGAACATCAATAATGCTGGAAATATCAACTTAACTGGATTCAAATATGTAGATGAGAACGGCAAATCGATGAATATTAATAGCGCGATTGTTCAATTCAATCCGAGTCGTGTTAATCTTCAAGAATTTAAAGCTACTACAGGAAAAAGTGATATGAACGTGACTGGAGTTTTAGAAAATTTCTACGGATTTATTTTCAGAAATCAGAATTTGCAAGGAAATTTCAACCTAAGTTCTAATCAACTTGCTGTTTCCGATTTTATGACAACAGCTGAACCAACTGCTAAAACAGAAACGAAAGCTAAAACTGAGGCGATGAAAATTCCTGCGTTCTTGGATTGTTCGCTTACAGCAAAAGCTAACACGGTTTTATATGATAATTTAACTTTGAAAGATGTTTCTGGAAAATTGATTGTAAAAGACCAAGCTGTAACTTTACAAAATGTGAAAACCAATATTTTTGGTGGTTCTATTGGTGTAAACGGAATGGTTTCTACCAAAGCAAAAATACCAACTTTCAATATGAATCTTGGTTTGAATCAAGTAAATATTGCAGATAGTTTTACCCAATTGGACATGTTGAAAAAAATTGCACCAATTGCAGGAATCATCAACGGAAAATTGAATTCAACTATCAAATTATCAGGAAATTTAGATGCTAATGAGATGACTCCTGATTTAAAAACATTATCTGGGGATTTATTAAGTCAATTGTTATCAACGACTGTAAATTCTAGTAATTCTACCCTTTTGAGTGCTTTAGATTCCAATTTGAATTTTATCGATTTGAAGAAATTAAATTTAAACGATTTGAAAGCGGCTTTAACATTTAAAGATGGAAAAGTTACTGTAAAACCATTTGACTTAAAATACCAAGACATTAAAGTAACAGTTGGCGGAACGCATGGTTTTGACCAATTGATGAATTACAATTTAAAATTTGATGTTCCTGCCAAATATTTGGGTACTGATGTCAACAATTTAATTGCAAAATTATCTCCGGCAAACGCAGCTAAATTGGAAAACATACCTGTAAATGCAATTCTTGGTGGTTCTTTTACTACTCCAAAAATCACTACAGATGTTAAAACTGCAACCACAACTTTAGTAAACAATTTAGTGAAACAACAGAAAGAACAATTGATTGGAAAAGGTAAAAATGAATTAGAAAATCTAATCAATAAAAACAAAAAACCTGGCGATACTACAAAAACTAAAGTTCCAGCAACAAAAGAAGAAGTGAAACAAGAAGTTAAAACCAAAGCCAAAGATTTATTAAATGGTTGGTTGAAGAAAAAAGAAAAACCTGCAAGCACTACAACAACTCCATAAATTAAGATGCCTTTCGATTTGAAAGGCATTTTTTTTACAAACTAATCTTCACAACATAACCTTCAAAGGTTCTTATGTTAAAAACAGTTCCGTCTTCGAAGATTAAATATTGTCCTTTTATTCCGGTTAGTTTTCCTGAGAAGTTTGGAGATTTATCTAAATTTAAACTGGTTACCTTTTTAGGATATTCCAAAACTGGAAAATGCAAATCATATAAATCTTCTTTTTCAGGATGATAAAATTCTTGTACTTCTTTTGGAATTAGGTATTTCAAATTGGCTCGTTCTTTTATCAAATCGGCAGCTGGAACCTCATTTTTCAGCATTTTTTGCCAATTGGTTTTGTCTGCAAAATGATTTTTCAAAGCTACTTCGGTAATTCCTGCCAAATATCGATTTGGAACCTCAACAATAGGAATGGCTTGAACTGCACCTTGATCAATCCATCGAGTTGGCACTTGTGTTTTTCTTGTCACACCAACTTTCACCTCACTTGATAATGCTAAATAAACAATATGCGGTTGTAATTGCACTCGTTTTTCGTATTCCAAATCTCTATCTTCAATGTCTAAATGCGCTGTCGATAATTCGGGTTTCATAATCCAATCGCCTGCCGATGCGCTACTCATAAAGCAATCATAACAAAATCCTTGACGAAAAATTTTCTTTTTCTTACCACATTCCAAACATTGATAGCCAAGAAAATTAATTTCTAACGATTTGTTTAACAACTGATTCAAATTCAAAAAACTGTTTTCAAAAACCAAATAATATTGAATTGGATTAGAAAACTCTGTTTGCATTTTGGTTAGAACGCCTTCGTACTGCATGATAGATTTTAATTAAGAAGCGAAAATTACAATAAATTTACTATTTTAGCGTAAATATAGATGTTGTCAAACATTAAACCAATCCTACCATGAAAAACTTATTTAAAATTCTAATCGTTGCCGTTGCTTTTTTAAGCTTATCGTTTGTGAAAAATGAAAATAAAGTGATTAATGTTGTTATTGATTCTGGTCATGGCGGACATGATTTTGGTGCTACTATTGATGAGTTGAATGAGAAAAATCTAATCAATGAAATCACAGAAAAAATCAAAAAACTTCATAATGATTCTGAAGTAGTTTTTTATTATACAAGAATTGGCGATCAATATATGGATCTGAAAGACAGAGCTAATTTCATCAACAATATCAAACCTGACTTAGCGATTTCACTGCATGTAAATCAGAATAAAAATACTGACGCCAACGGATTTGAAGTATTTGTTACCGATAAAAATGACCAATACGAAAAATCTAAAGCCTTAGCAGAAAAACTAACAACGAAGTTTTCTAAAACTCCTTTGAGAATTCGTGGTGTAAAAAACGGACCATTTATGGTTTTAAGAAATTCAGAATGTCCATCAATGGTAGTTGAACTTGGATTTATTTCTAACGAAAATGATAGAAAATACATCACAAGTGAGCAAGGACAGACCGAAATTGCTCAAACTATTTTAGAATTTGCTTCTGACTTAAAATAAACTTCGTATTTCTAAATTCATAATTCGTACTTTACAATGCCTTTTCCAATAATTAATTCTATCGCATCTTGGGTTTTGAAGCAACGCATTCATCAGATTGAGTTGTTTCTTAAATATCCTAATGAAGTTCAAGATGAGTTACTTATGAATTTAATTCGCAACTGTGAAGAAACCGTTATTGGAAAAAAATATGAGTTTGATTCCATAAGAAATTATAAAACATTTACCGAAAGAGTTCCGGTTTCAACCTACGAAGAATTGGAACCCATGATTGAACTCACACGAAAAGGCGCACAAAACGTTTTTTGGAATACACCCATAAAATGGTTTGCGAAATCAAGTGGAACCACAAACGCTAAAAGTAAATTTATTCCTGTAAGCAATGAAGCTCTGGAAGATTGCCACTACAAAGGCAGCAAAGATTTGTTGTGTATGTATTTGAACAACAATGAAAATTCGGATATGTTTCTTGGAAAAAGCTTACGTCTTGGAGGCAGTTCACAGATTTATGAAAACAACAATACTTCTTTTGGCGATTTATCAGCAATATTGATAGAAAATATGCCAATGTGGGCAGAATTTAGCAGCACGCCAAGCAATAAAGTTTCGTTGATGAGCGAATGGGAAACCAAATTAACTGCCATTATTAATGAAACCAAGACAGAAAATGTAACCAGTTTTGCTGGTGTTCCTTCATGGATGTTGGTCTTGTTGAATCGAATTCTGACCGAAACCAACAATTCTAATTTGATGGAATTATGGCCCAATTTAGAAGTATATTTTCACGGTGGCGTTAATTTTGAACCTTATCGTGAGCAATATCAAAAGATTATTCCGAATAGTGATTTTAAATTTTATGAGATTTATAATGCTTCCGAAGGATTTTTTGCGATTCAGGATTTGAATTATTCTAATGATTTACTGTTGATGTTGGATTATGGTATTTTCTACGAGTTCATTCCGATGGATACTTTTGGAACGCCAAATCAGCGCATTGTTCGTTTAGCCGATGTTGAATTGTTTAAAAATTATGCCATTGTAATCACAACTAATTCAGGATTATGGCGTTATATGATCGGAGACACGGTTCGATTTACTTCTTTAAAACCCTATAGAATTAGAGTTTCAGGAAGAACTAAGCATCATATTAATGTTTTTGGAGAAGAGTTGATGGTTGAAAATACTGATACTGCGATTGCTAAAACAAGTTCGGTATTGAATTGTGAAGTTAAAGATTACACGGTTGCTCCTATTTTTATGAAAGGAAAAGAAAAAGGCGCGCACGAATGGATGATTGAATTTAAAAAACATCCCGAAGATATGGCGCAATTCCAAAAAGTATTGGATGAAACGTTGCAAACCGTCAATTCCGATTATGAAGCCAAACGTTATAACAACATGACTTTAAATCAATTGAAAGTAAATGTTGCGCGTGAAAATTTATTTTATGATTGGTTAAAAGAACAAGACAAATTGGGTGGACAACATAAAATTCCGAGATTATCTAACGAACGTGATTATTTGGAACAATTGATTGGGATGCAAACTAGTGTGAATTCCAAAGGTTAAAATTCCAAATTCCAATAACATGAACAAATTAATTATTTTAATTCTATCGGTGTCTTTTGGATTTATTTCTTGTGAAAAATCTAAACCAAAAAAAGAGTTTAAAACTGAATTGGATTCTTTAAAATATAATAATTACAAAAAACTAATCGAGTTAGGTGGAACATTCAACTCTTTCGTAGTTATTAATGTCAAAGATTTGAATACAAATGAAGTTAAAGAAATTTGTACAAAAAATAACTTTCTAATTGGCGCCTTAAATTTGGAATTGAAAAACAAAAAAGCAGATGAAGTTTTACTAAATAAAAATAGATATTTTGAGTTTAAAGATACTATTGCACTAAATAATATTGGATTCAAATCATATAATCTGACAGAATTCAAAAAATTTGAAAACGAAAAAAATATCGATTCTTTATTTTCTAGAATCCAAAAAAAGCTTCCTTTAAGTTTA
>JAAFHW010000031.1 GCA_013298525.1 Flavobacteriia bacterium | reverse complement strand
GTGCCATTTACACAGAGAATACTGTGATGTTCTCTGTGTAAATGGCACTCTTAACTGTGCATTTGCTGAAAACACAACTCCAAATAAAAGTACTATTTGAAGAAAGTAAAAATAAATTTGCTTTTTTGTATTTTGGGTTGAGTATAAATTTTTCATAATAAGATATTTATTTTTTTTCAAAAAGTAACTTTAAGATATTTTTTCAACGCTGAAGAAAACAACGCATTTAGGATTACAATTCTTAATCAATCTTGTCAACTGAGAAGCCTCCATATCAAAATTTAATTTAATATGTATGTACTTTACATTTTTATAATTACAGATAGTTGTAAGATCAATTGGACCAGTAATTTCAGAAGCTCTTCCAATTTTTATAGTCACTAATTGAATATCGTTTGTTGGTAGATCTGGTCTATCCGCAATACTAAGTGAAGTAAGGTCTGTATACATACATACAGGTATTTGACCATAAGTTCTTACTTGGCCATTACTTAGATATAATGAAGAATTTGAATTATTCAATAAACCAAGTACATTGTTATACTCAGTTGAATTCCTAGTACTAGAAACTGATAAAGAATTCAAAAAAGCATCCTTAGTAATAATTTGAGCTCTTTGATTTGATGCTTGAGAAAATCCATTTGATAATGAAAACATCATCAAGATTAGTGCAAAAGCAATTTTGGTATTTCTTACAATACTTCTTGACTGTAAAAAAGATGTTTCTGTTGACTGACTGAAATCTTCGCTTCTCATAATATTATATTTTAAATATTTGTAATTAAAATATAGCATTACACAGATTCAAACTATAGTTTAAATTCCTATGAGGTTAAGTTTATTGAATCTTAATTTTCGGGGCAAAAAACCAAGATCTACTTATGTTATATTTTAAAAATTTTGTTTTTACTTTGTTATAAAATTAAAAAAACATTATTAAAGAGTTCACTTTATTTAAGTCAAATTAATTCTACAACAAACTTAAATTATAACTTTTCAACAAAAAATTAAAAACGTTGAAAAGTGTTTAAAAATCGTTGTTTAGCATAAAACGCTTAACATTCGTTAATTTTTTCTTTAAAATACAACTCAATCAAAAACAACAAATAAACAACTGATTGAAAAACAACAACTTATATTTAATAGTTAAAAATCAACTTACAAAATTAGATTTAAGAATAAACAAATACACATCGTTTAACGAAAACCTATTTTGAGTTTACAAACTTAGCTTCTAAGCATTTAAAATTTATACGTAGAAATACGTGTTTTTCACTTTTAGCATAAAATGTAACATTACATTCTAAAATTTCAAAAGTCAAATACTCTTTAACTTTGTATCTTTGTAAATAATTTTTATAAAATGAGAATAGATATTATCACTTTATTACCTGAATTACTTAGAAGTCCATTCGAGGCATCCATTATGAAGCGTGCTATTGATAAAGGATTAGTTGAAGTACATTTTCATAATTTGAGAGACTACACTACTAATAAACAGAAATCTGTTGATGATTATCCTTTTGGTGGTGGCGCAGGAATGGTGATGATGATTCAACCTATTGATGCTTGCATAACGCATTTGAAAAGTGAAAGGACTTATGATGAAATCATATATATGTCTCCTGATGGAGAGACTTTAAATCAAAAGATGGCAAATACCGCATCGATGTATGAAAATATTATAATCTTATGTGGACATTATAAAGGAGTCGACCAACGAGTTAGAGACCATTTTATTACTAAAGAAATTTCTATTGGTGATTATGTATTAAGTGGTGGTGAGATTGGTGCAATAGTATTCTGTGATGCAATAATTCGTTTAATACCAGGAGTTTTATCTGACGAAACTTCAGCACTGACAGATAGTTTTCAAGACGGACTTCTATCAGGACCTATATATACTAGACCTGCAGACTATAAAGGATGGAAAGTTCCTGAAGTTTTAACTAGTGGTCACTTCGCCAAAATTGACAAATGGAGAGAAGATATGGCTTTTGAACATACTAAAAATAGACGACCAGATTTGTTGGATTAAATTCCAAATTTTGAAATTCCAAATTCCAAGTTTGAAAATATTGGAATTTGGGATTTGATTATTGAAATTTTATTTATACTTTTGCACCCACATTTGACCAACCTCTGGCGAAAACCGTGAATGTTGCTCAGATTTTAAACCATAATTAGCATTAAAAATGGCAAATTTAGTAGATTTCGTTAATAACGAATTATCAACAAAAAAAGATTTCCCTGCATTCGGAGCTGGTGATACTATCACTGTTTACTACGAAATTAAAGAGGGTGAAAAAACTAGAACTCAGTTTTTTAAAGGAGTTGTTATTCAAAGAAAAGGAGCTGGTATCACTGAAACTTTTACAATCCGTAAAATGTCAGGTGCAGTTGGTGTAGAGCGTATCTTCCCAGTTAACATGCCTGCTTTGCAAAAAATTGAATTGAACCAAAGAGGTAAAGTTAGAAGAGCTCGTATCTACTACTTTAGAGAACTTACTGGTAAAAAAGCAAAAATCAAAGAAAGAAGAAGATAATTCTAAACTTTCAATCAATAAAAAAAGCTTCGATGATATCGAGGCTTTTTTTATGCAAAAAAAATAACCCTAAATTATCAAATTCATAATTTAAGTTCATTAAAATATCAAATTCATAAATCAATCGATTTCGTAGCACAACTGTAATAAAATTAACTACTTATTCTTATATTTGTTACCGCGAATTTTTATAAAAACAAACAACAAAACATTATACATTATGGCAAAAATTAAAGTAGCCAATCCAGTAGTTGAATTGGATGGCGATGAAATGACACGAATTATTTGGAGTTTCATTAAAGAACAACTAATCCTTCCTTATCTTGATTTAGATATCAAATACTACGATTTAGGAATTGAAAGCAGAGAAGCAACGAAAGACCAAATCACAATTGACTCTGCAGAAGCAATTAAGAAATATAATGTTGGTATTAAATGTGCTACTATTACTCCAGATGAAGAGCGCGTAAAAGAATTCAACCTTTCTGAAATGTGGAAATCTCCAAACGGAACTATTAGAAATATCGTTGGTGGAACTGTTTTCCGTGAACCAATTATTATGAGTAATGTACCTAGATACGTTCAAGGTTGGACTAAACCAATTGTTATTGGTCGTCACGCTTTTGGAGATCAATACAAAGCAACTGATAAAGTTATTAAAGGAAAAGGAACATTAACCATGTCTTTTACAAATGAAGCTGGTGAAACTACTGAGTGGAAAGTTTATGACTTTAAAGGTGATGGTGTAGCAATGTCTATGTATAATACTGATGAAAGTATTTACGGATTTGCACATTCATCTTTTCAAATGGCTTTGACTAAAAAATGGCCTTTATATCTTTCTACAAAAAATACAATTTTGAAAGCCTATGATGGAAGATTCAAAGATATTTTTGAAGAAGTGTATCAACAACATTACAAAGCTGATTTTGAAGCTAACGGAATGACATACGAACACAGACTTATCGACGACATGGTTGCATCTGCAATGAAATGGAATGGTGGATTTGTTTGGGCTTGTAAAAACTATGATGGAGATGTTCAATCGGATACAGTTGCACAAGGATTTGGTTCGTTAGGATTAATGACTTCTGTATTAGTAACTCCAGATGGAAAAACAGTTGAAGCAGAAGCAGCACACGGAACAGTAACTCGTCATTATCGCCAACACCAACAAGGAAAAGCAACTTCTACAAACCCTATTGCATCTATTTTTGCATGGACAAGAGGTTTAGAACACAGAGGTAAATTAGACGGAAACCAAGAGTTAATTAATTTCTGCAACAAGCTTGAAGAAGTTTGTGTAGAAACTGTTGAAAGTGGTAAAATGACTAAAGATTTAGCAATGTTAGTAAAACCAGAGGGATTAACGTCTGCAGATTACTTAACTACAGAAAATTTCTTAGCAGCTATCAAAGAAAATTTAGATAAAAAATTAGCATAATTTTCTAAATTAGAAATAAAAAAGACGACCAATAGGTCGTCTTTTTTATTTATTCTCTTTCTCTTCTTCTATACCTTTTTTCTTATATACTTTTATGGTGGCTCGATAACCTTCATTCAATCCCCAAAACTGTTCTGTTATCATTTTACCATTTCCATCAACAAATGAAAACTGTCCAGTATTTGGAAAAGACAAACCTATATTGAGTGCTTCAATTTGAATTACATTTAAACCCTCTTTCAAAACATAATCATATCGTTGGTAACCAGACTCTAAATCAATTACTCTAGTTACTATTTCACCATTCAACCAAATCCTAACTAAATCACCATCGATGGCACTATAATCTCTTGCAGAAATCTTAATTTCATTTGTATAAACTGTATATTCTCCAAGAAAAATATCGCTATTAAGAATCTCTCTTGAAATTCCTTCTTGAGCCATCTTAGCCTGTACTTTTTCAGTGTAAATTTCAGAAACGCTTCTTACTTCATAGGTTTTTGGAGTTTCTACCTCACCTACTTTAGGTAATTTAGGCAAACTTCTCAATAATATGTCATCCTCCTTTTTAAAATATTGACTTTCAAATTTTATTTCTGGTGTCACTGTAGTTGGAGGAGTTTCTGGTAAAATAGCTTTCTTCTTTTTAGCTTTGTCTGGCATCGCACTAATATTTACCTTTCTTTTAGTTTGCTCAAATTGCGCATGAGAACTAAAAGAAAAACAAATTAAAAATACTACAAAAAAAACAATCCTTACCATATCTAATTAAAGTGTAAATATATTCAAAAAAGAAATACCCTTTTTTAATTATTAACCATACATTAACATTCGTTACGCAACAACAAGCCTAATAAATTATCAAATTTGCAAAACTAAATCAAAGACTATGCCTTTCAATAGATTATTGTCAATATTTCTGTTTATTTTTACCTCAATGTCAAGTTTTTCGCAAGAAAAATTTACCATCAGTGGTACCATTTCAGATAAAAAAAATAATGAAACTTTAATAGGTGTAAACGTTATTGTAAAAGGAACCAAATCTTTTGCAATTACAAATGAATATGGCTTTTACTCACTTACACTTCCCAAAGGCGATTATGAAATAAGTATCAGTTATATCAGCTATGAAACTATCGATGAAAAAATTTCATTAAACCAAAACATCAAAAAAAATTACAGTTTAATTGAAAGTGGCGAATTGTTACAAGAAGTCGTTATAAAAGAAAAAGTTGGCACAAATACCAGAAAACCTGAAATGAGTGTCAATAAAATGTCAATTGCTACAATAAAACAGATGCCCGTTGTATTAGGAGAAGTTGATATTATTAAATCCATTTTATTTCTTCCAGGCGTAACAAATGCTGGCGAAGGACAATCTGGTTTCAATGTTAGAGGTGGTGGAGCTGACCAAAACTTAGTGCTTTTGGATGAAGCAACTATTTATAATTCTTCTCACTTATTTGGTTTTTTCTCTGTTTTTAATCCAGATGCAATTAAAGATTTGAAATTATATAAAGGTGGAGTTCCTGCAAGATTTGGTGGAAGAGCATCTTCAGTATTAGATATTTATCAAAAAGACGGAAACAGCACTGGTTTTCATATGAATGGCGGTATTGGTTTAATATCGAGCAGATTACTTGCCGAAGGTCCAATTGTAAAAAACAAAGGTTCCTTTATTGTTGCTGGTCGTGGTTCGTACGCACATTTATTTCTAAAATTATCTAATAATGAAAACTCAGCTTACTTCTATGATTTAAATACCAAATTGAATTATAAACTAAACAAAAACAACAACTTATACCTTTCTGGATATTTTGGTAGAGATGTTTTCTCATTAAATCAAAGCTTTACAAATACCTATGGTAATTCAACATTAAATCTGCGTTGGAACCATTTATTTTCAGACCAATTATTTTCTAATTTATCCTTAATTTATAGCGATTATTATTATGGACTTAACTTGGATTTTGTCGGTTTCAACTGGGATTCTGGAATAAAAAATTATAACATTAAATATGATTTCAAATACTATTTATCAGATAAAATTAAAATGAATTTTGGTGCCAATGGTATTTATTATGATTTCAACCCAGGAACCATTGAACCATCTAGAAGTGATTCAGGAATTAACTTCCGCCAATTAGAAAAGAAATATGCTTTCGAACCTGCTTTTTATGTAGGAGCCGAACAAAAACTAACAGACAATATCAATATTGAATACGGATTAAGGTACAGTTTATTCTATCGTTTAGGAAATTCTACTCAGAATATTTATGCCAATAACCAAGCAGTAACTTTTGATAATGATTTGAAAATCTATGAAAAAGCAACTCCAATTGGAACTGAATCTTTTGGAAAAAACGAAGTAATTGCTGATTTCAATAATTTAGAACCTCGTTTTTCTGTTGCTTACGAATTGGACGAAAACAAATCGGTTAAAGCTAGTTATAACCGAATGGTTCAGTATTTACAATTAGTTACTAATACCGCTTCACCTACTCCATTGGACGTTTGGACACCTAGTGATAATTTCATCAAACCACAAATAGCTGATCAAATAGCTGTTGGATATTTTGCGAATTTTAAAGAAGATGCTTATTCTATAGAAGTAGAAAGTTTTTTCAAAAAAGTAAAAAACAGAATGGATTACATTGATGGTGCCGATTTAATTGCAAATGAAGCCATCGAACAAGTCATCCTTAATGGTGAAATGCGTTCTTATGGTCTAGAAGTCATGTTCAAGAAAAATACTGGTAAATTCAACGGTTGGATTTCTTACACACTTTCACGTTCCGAACAAAGAACTCCAGGAAGAAAAGTCAATGAAACAGGAATCAATAATGGAAATTGGTACCGTTCTGCTTACGATAAAACCCATAATTTAGCCATAACAAGCTCTTATAAATTAAATAAAAAATGGAATTTTGGAGCCAACTTTGTGCTTCAAACTGGTCAGCCTGTAACGTATCCAAACGGACAATATACTTATCAAGGCATTACAGTTCCTAGTTATGGTTTACGTAATGAAAACAATTTACCTTTATATCATCACTTAGATATTTCGGCAACATTAACCCCAAAAAGAAGTGAAAATAAACGATGGAAAGGCGAATGGGTTTTTAGCGTTTATAATCTATATGCCAGAAAAAATGCTGCTTCAATAAGTTTTAGACAGAATCAAGATTCAGGACAAAATGAAGCCATAAAATTATCTATTTTCGGAATTGTTCCTGCAGTTTCTTACAACTTTAAATTCTAACAAAATGAAAAATATAATTTACATTTTAGCTCTACTATTTTTTGCAAGTTGCGAAGACAAAGTCAATATAGATTTAGACACAGCCAATCCTAAACTGGTTATTGATGCCAATATTTTATGGCAAAAAGGAACTATTGGAAACGATCAAAAAATAAAACTTACTCTTACAACAGATTATTATAGCAATACAATACCTGTTGTTTCTGGAGCAGTTGTTTTTGTTACAAATAGTTCTAACACTGTTTTCAATTTTATAGAAATTCCAAATACTGGCGAGTATGTTTGTTCAAATTTTGTTCCTGTTATTAATGAAAATTATACTTTAACCGTTCAATATTCAGGACAAACCTATACTTCAACCGAAAAGTTGTTAGCAACACCAACCATTGATAGCACACAACAAACAACTGTACAAGGTTTTGGAGGAGATGAAATTCAAGTAAAATTTTTCTATCAAGACAATGGTTTAGAAGATAATAACTATTTAATTGGAGTAAAAAATTCGGAAAAATTATTACCTGAATTTGGGGTTATCAAAGATGAATTCTTCCAAGGAAATCAAATGTTCGGATTCTACACTGATAGTGATTTAAAATCTGGAGACGTTCTAAGTTTTAGCATGAAAGGAATTTCAACTCGTTATTTCAATTACATGAACAAATTATTGAACATTGCTGGAAGTGCCGGAGGAAGTCCATTTGCAACTCCACCAGCTACATTGAGAGGAAACATTATAAACCAAAACAACCAAGATAATTATCCATTGGGTTATTTTCATTTATCAGAAATTGACACATTAAATTATACTGTTCAATAGAATAGCTTATATTTGATTTTTCAATAAAATCTAAAAATGTCATCACATCATATTGTTCGCGACGATCAAGAACCTGCATTAATTATTGCAAATGGTGCTTCGTGCAGTTTTGAGTTATTAGGACAATTGTTAGAATGGTCGCCAATAGTTGTAGTTTTAGACAACGCCATTGACAGAGTTTTACAATTAGACATTAAAATTGATGTGCTTTTAGGAGATTTTGACGATGACTTTAATCCAGAAATCTATAAAGAAAAACAGTTTCCACTTGAAATTGTTCACACACCAAATCAAGACAAAACCGATTTAGAAAAAGCATTCGATTATTTAATTGAAAAAGGTCACAAAGCTGTCAATGTAGTTTGGGCAACAGGAAAACGTGCCGATCACACTATTACAAATATCACGAATATTGTTAGTTATAGAAACAAATTAAAAATTGTAATTCTTGACGATCATTCTAAAGTGTTTTTATTACCCAATAAATTTGAAAAATGGTACACTAAAAATACGCCTATCTCTTTAATTCCAATTGGAAAAGTAAGCGGAATTACAACTCAAAATCTATTCTATCCTTTAAATAATGAAGAACTTACCATTGGATACAGAACAGGAAGCAGCAACCATGTAACCGAAGATGGAATTGTAAAAATTGAACATTCTGATGGCGATTTACTATTGATGGAATGTTTTGATTAAATTCTAAAGTTTAATTTCAACAACGCATCCCGAATAATATTGTAATGCGTCCATGGTATAAAATGGTCAGCATTTTTAATTGATAATGTATCTACTTTCTTGGCATTAATAAACTCCTTTTGCATAAATGACATGTTCGAATAAGGAACTAATCTATCTTTTGTTCCATGAATAATCACAACATTAGAAACTATATTCTTCAGATTAGGTTTCATGGTTTGCAAATCTTCTTTTAACCACCACAATTCATCGTTTGATGGTCGCATAGCTCCTGGAATTAAATACCTTATTGGCTTTTTCATGATAAAAGGCCGCCAAATTTCAGGATTTTCAGCTTTTGGATCAACTGAACCAGAAATAATAATTAAATATTGGTATTTTTTTGGATTATTTTCGGCTAATTTCGTTACAACTGGTCCACCCATGGAATGACCAACAAGAATAATTGGTTTATTATTATCAACTTTTTCAATAAAATCATATATGATTTTCGATTGAACTTGTAAATTTTCAGCAGTTCCAAAATCACTAAACCCAAATCCAGGCCTATCAATTGCAATCATTCTGTACTTTTTCAATAAAAGCGTATCTTTCAAATATTCTTTATAGGCATCCCAACTTCCAGGTGAACCGTGAATAAAAAATAAGGTAGGAGAATCTTTTTGACCTGTTTGAATATAATGAACGTTATGCTCGTCTATCTTTATAATAGAATCAGTAAATTCAATTTTTGAAGTTGTAAAAAAAGCTTTCGTTTTTTTACTACTCATTCGCATTTTCATACAAGATTGACAAATAATCAAATAAGAAATCATAACAAAGTAAAGAATATAGCGCTTTCTAAATTTGATTTTCTTCATGACTATTTTTATTTTATTTTCTTATAAAAGTAACGTATTTTTTCCTATATTTGATATAGAGAAATGACAAAATGAAGAACAAAACAATCCCAGAAAAAACTACATTACATCCAAGAAATCAACATAGATTTAGATACGATTTTGAAAAATTAATTTACAATTATCCTATTTTAAAAAATTATATTTTCGTCAATGAACACGATGTCGACCCGAACAAAAGCGAACAGGCAAAGCAAACTATTGATTTTGCAAATCCTGAAGCGGTAAAAGCATTAAATAAAGCTATATTAATTTCAAATTACGGAATTGAATATTGGGAAATTCCTAAAAATTATTTGTGTCCGCCAATTCCAGGAAGAGCTGATTACATCCACTATTTAGCTGATTTATTAGCTGATTCAAATAACAAAATCATTCCTGAAGGTGAAAATGTAATTGGTCTTGATGTTGGCATTGGTGCAAACTGTATTTATCCAATAATTGGAAATCATGAATACCAATGGAGTTTTGTTGGAACTGATATCGATGAAAATGCACTTCAAAATTGCAAAAAAATCATTGCAAAAAATCCACATTTGATTGAAGCAATCAGTCTTCAATTGCAAGTGGAACCTAGATTTATTTTTAAAAATATTATCCTTCCTGAAGATAAATTTGCTTTTACAATCTGCAATCCGCCATTTCATGCATCGCAAGACGAAGCAACTAAAGCTTCTTTGAGAAAAGTAAATAATTTGGAAGATACTAAATCTATTAAGCCTATCTTAAATTTTGGTGGTCAAAACGCCGAACTTTGGTGCACTGGTGGCGAAATTGGTTTCATCACTCAAATGATTTACGAAAGCGTAAAATATCCTTTACAAGTATTTTGGTTCACTACTTTAGTTTCCAAAAAAGACAATTTACGAAGCATTTACAAAACTTTAAACAAAGTTGGAGCCGTTGAGATTAAAACGGTAGAAATGGCTCAAGGACAAAAAATAAGCCGTTTTGTAGCATGGACTTTCTTAAGCGAAAAGCAACAGAAAGAATGGAAGTTTTCTGCTGAATAACTATCAAACTTTGTAACTTTGCTCTTCTGAAATTTTGCCAAAATGAAATTCCAAGTAATATCTTCTTACGAACCTACAGGCGATCAGCCACAAGCCATTGAAAAACTTTCAAATGGAATTCTCAATGGTGAAAAATACCAAACGCTATTAGGAGTTACTGGTTCAGGAAAGACATTTACTGTTGCCAATGTAATTCAGAATGTGGAAAAACCTACATTGGTTTTGGCGCACAACAAAACATTAGCGGCGCAATTATATTCAGAATTTAAGCAGTTTTTTCCAAATAACTCGGTGCAATACTTCGTTTCTTACTACGATTATTACCAACCGGAAGCGTTTATTCCTGTAACAGGAACTTATATTGAAAAAGATTTATCTATCAATGAAGAATTAGAAAAACTTCGTTTAAGCACTACTTCTGCCCTACTTTCTGGTCGTCGCGATATTATTGTAATTTCTTCTGTTTCTTGCCTTTACGGAATTGGAAACCCAGTGGAATTTCAAAAAAATGTGGTTTCTGTTGAAAAAAATCAAGTGATTTCTCGAACCAAATTATTACATAGATTGGTTCAAAGTTTATATTCAAGAACCGAAGCCGAATTCACTCCAGGAAATTTCAGAATTAAAGGCGATACCGTCGAAATCTTTCCAAGTTATGGCGACGAACCTTTTAGAATTCACTTTTTTGGTGATGAAATTGAAGAAATTGAAGCCTTTGATGCCAGAAGTTCACAAGTTTTAGAAAAATACGAAAAGCTAAATATTTATCCAGCGAATATGTTTGTTACTTCACCTGATGTTTTACAAGCTGCTATTTGGGATATCCAACAAGATTTGGTAAAACAAGTCGATTATTTTAAAGAAATTGGAAAACATTTAGAAGCAAAACGATTGGAAGAACGCACCAATTTCGATTTAGAAATGATTCGTGAATTGGGTTATTGCTCCGGAATTGAAAATTATTCACGCTATTTAGACCGACGTTTGCCTGGAACACGACCGTTCTGTTTGTTAGATTATTTTCCAGACGATTTCTTGATGGTTGTTGATGAAAGTCACGTAACAATTTCGCAAGTTCACGCCATGTATGGTGGCGATAGAAGTCGAAAAGAGAATTTGGTGGAATATGGTTTCCGTCTTCCGGCAGCGATGGACAATCGTCCGTTGAAGTTTGAGGAATTTGAAAGCATGCAAAACCAAGTAATTTATGTTTCAGCAACTCCAGCCGATTATGAATTACAAAAATCAGAAGGAATTTATGTTGAGCAAGTTATTCGTCCTACAGGTTTATTAGATCCAATTATTGAAGTACGTCCGAGTTTGAATCAAATTGACGATTTAATTGAAGAAATTCAGCAACGATGCGAAGTTGACGAACGTGTTTTGGTAACCACTTTAACCAAAAGAATGGCGGAAGAGTTGACCAAATATTTGACGAAAGTTTCCATCCGTTGCCGTTACATCCATTCTGATGTTGATACTTTAGAACGTGTGGAAATCATGCAAGATTTACGTAAAGGTTTGTTTGATGTATTAATTGGAGTAAACTTACTTCGTGAAGGTTTGGATTTACCAGAAGTTTCTTTAGTTGCGATTTTGGATGCTGATAAAGAAGGATTTTTAAGAAGTCATCGTTCGCTAACACAAACCGTTGGACGTGCTGCTAGAAACGTAAATGGAAAAGCCATTATGTATGGCGATAAAATTACTGCTTCCATGCAAAAAACCATTGACGAAACGAACTACCGTCGTGAAAAACAAATGAATTATAATACCAAACACGGCTTAGAACCAAAGGCGTTGAATAAAAGTTTGGGCAGTGCTTTAGCAGGAAATTCGGTTTCGACACAATACTACGAAAATCAAGTTTTAAAAGCTGCCGAACCTGAAAGTTTGTACTTATCAAAACCCGAAATCGAAAAGAAAATCCGTGAGGCTAAAAAAGCTATGGAAAAAGCAGCCAAAGATTTAGATTTTATGCAAGCTGCAAAGTTTCGTGATGAGATAAAATCACTACAAGAGAAATTATAAAAAAAACGCAACTTTTAAGGTTGCGTTTTTCATTTCAATCAACAATTAATTAACCAATTTCAATCAAGCGTTTTGGTTTTGGTAGAGCGTCTTCTCTCTTTGGAAGTGCCACATGCAAAACACCATTTTCATAAGTAGCGTTGATGTTTTCTGTATTTACCGTTTCAGGCAAAGTGAATGCTCTTCTGAAAGACGAATAGCTGAACTCTTTACGAGTATATTTACCTTCTGTTTCTTCTTTTTCTGTTTTTTCTTCAGACGAAATAGTTAGCACATTGTGATCAATTTCGATATTGAAATCTTCTTTTTTCTTTCCTGGAGCGGCTAATTCAATTCCGAAACTTGTATCGGTTTCTTTGATATTTACTGCAGGAACATTGGTATTGAAATTTTGAATGCCTCCTAACCAATCTGGTTTTAATAATTCATCGATAATGGATGGAAATGGTACAGTGTTTCTTTTAATTAAGTTCATAATTTTTATATTTTAAAATTAAACATTTATTAGTTATACTTCCCAAAAAACAAATTATATACCATTTGGTTTTCTAAGTCAATTTGACATTTATTTTTAGTTTTTTATGGTTTAAAAATGAAAAAATGTCGGGATTAACATTTTATTAACTGACTAATTTTCAGACAACAAGAGTTATTCAAAAACTATTTGAAGAAGAAACATGTATCAATAAAATGTTACAATTGTTTTGACCAAACAAATAATTATTGATTATTATTGTATAACTTTACTTAATACATCATTTGAAAAGTAGCATCAATTCAAAATCAATCATGAAAAAAATATTACTAATTTTTATTCTGCTTTTTTCAAATTTTCTTTTTTCTCAACAAAAAGAAGAAGTTGTTTTAATTAACAGCAACACATCTATAAGAGAATCATTAACCAATAATCTCTCCTACCTATTTACCACTGAAAAAATTGATGACAACGATTTACTAAAATATGATAAAAGATTCAAACCTTTTAATGATTACACTTACGAGGATTTTTCGGTATTTGAAATGCCAAAAAAATTGTATTTAAAAGGAAAAATTAAAAACACCACGAACGATACCATTCAATTAATTCTAACTACGACTAGAACTCAAAAAACAACTATAATACTCTCTTCAAAAAAAGAAAAATTAAAGAAAAAAATTGGTCTTTTTCTTAAAGAAAATGAATCTTTTACTAATGAGATACGTAATTCAATGTCATTTGTGATGTTTCCAAATGAAGAAAAACAAATACTACTTATCACTGATGTATACCTATCTGAAGATATTCCAAGCAAAATAACACTTTATACGGTCAATGAATTTGATTCAATGCTCTTAAATTATTATAAAGAGAATCACTCCATTACTTTATGGTTTGCACTTTTATGTGGTGGATTATTTCTTCTTTTTTTCTATAATGTTTTCATGTATATAAAAACAAAGCAAAAAACATATCTTTACTATTCTTCCTATTTACTATTCACTTTTTTAAATCTTTGTTTAATCATTGATAGAATTCAATACAATTTAATTGGCAATATTCTAGCCTATTATTCCTTAATTCAAGAGGCTACTTATACACTTTCATTTATTTTTTACACAATGTTTGTAAGATCAATGTTACTAAATATTAGTAATACCATAAAAAAAACATTTGTTATCTACTTAACGTTCATGTTTTCTTACATCATTTATATCATAATTGCTTCTATCTACAATTTACTTAATGTGACTTTAGTCGATATTGTAATTGCCTTTTTATTTAGAATTATTTCATTAGCTTTTGCAGTAGTTATATTGCTTCAACTACTTAAAAATTATAACCAACAATATATCAAATACATCTTTATTGGTAGTTTAATATTAACGCTTTCCTATTTACTCCATGTTGTATTTAGTATCATTAATGGTCCCAAATTAGTCAACCACTTTTATAATTTAATTGGCTCACTTTTAGAGATTTTATTTTTCACTTATGCGCTTCATATCAAAACATTAAATGTTGAAAAAGAAAAAATTCAGATACAAAATTTAAGTGAAGTTAAAGCAAAATTTTTCGCAAATATTTCGCATGAGTTTAGAACACCATTGACTCTAATTAAAAGTCCGTTACAATTATTACAGTCAAAATCTGATTCAGAATCTGAGAGTAAGCAACTGAATATGATTGATAAAAATGCTGATAGAATGCTTGAATTAGTAGACCAATTATTGGAATTATCTAAAATTGACAGCGGTAATTTGAAACTTTTATTCAAACAAGGAAACATCAGCAATTTCTTAGCAACTATGATGGAACCTTTTGAACTATTGGCAGAAGAGCAACAATTGAAGTTCGAAAAATCAATTCAAAAAACTAAAGAGAATAATTATTTTGATAAAGATGTTTTAGAAAAAATAGTTTCCAATTTGGTTACAAATGCAATAAAATATACAATAGAAAAAGGAACGATTGAAGTAAAATCAGTTCAAGAGAATGATATACTCACATTAGAAATTTCAAACGATACAGCCAATTTAAAACAGGAAGATGTTTCCAAAATATTTGATTATTTTTATCAAAAAGACAGCAACAAATCAGGTTTTGGAATTGGATTGACACTTGTAAAAGAACTGGTTGATTTATATCAAGGCACAATTGAAACAAAACTAATTTCTAACAGATTACATATAACAATTAATCTTCCACTGTCTAAAGAAAATACTAATGCAATCATTATAAACGAACAAAAAGAACAGATAAAAACAATAACTAAAGAATTTGAAAACAATGAATTACCATTACTAATGTTAGTGGATGACAACGCAGACATTAGAATGATTCTGAAAGAAATTTTTAAAGACGATTTCAAAATTATTGAAGCTCAAGATGGACAAGAAGCTTTAAAAATAGCCGAAAAGGAAATCCCAGATTGCATTATCTCTGATGTTATGATGCCAAAAATGGATGGTTATGAATTTACTAAAACCATTAAAAACAATGAATTAACTTCCTTTATACCAATACTTTTATTAACGGCTAAAACTTCTGATGAAGCCCATTTAGAAGGTTTGAAGAGTACTGCTGATGCTTTTTTAACAAAACCGTTTAATAACGAAATTGTAAAAGCAACTGTAAATCAATTAATTGCTGAACGCAAAAAACTTCACAAACGTTACAGTCAAGAATTAGTTCTTAGACCAGTTGATATCGTTATCAATTCGGTTGAAGAAAAATTCATCGAACGATTACAAAATATTTTAGATAAAAACTTATCCAATTCTGACTATTCTACAGAGGATTTTGCTGCTGAAATTGGAATGAGTAGAATGCAATTGCACCGAAAATTAAAATCACTTCTTGGTGTTTCATCAACAGAGTTTTTAAGAAATGAACGTCTAAAAGTCGGCGCAGAATTATTAAAAAAAGGCAATGGTAACATTTCAGAAATAGCCTATTCTGTCGGATTTAATGATGTGTCTTACTTCTCAAAATGCTTCAAAGAAATGTATCAATGTACGCCAACAGAGTACATGGAAAACAAATAATTTACTGCAAAACCATTGATTTTACTGACTTGTAACAGCTTGTTACATTCGTTATAATTGTTGTTACAATACTCATAATGATACTGAATGCTTAATTGGACATTTGTCTTGTTCAACTTAAACATTTATACATTATGAAAAAAACTATATTATCTTGGTTTATTATTTTCAGCTTTACAAACCTAATTTATGGGAAAGAAGGATTAAATTTCTCCTTAGTTATAGATCCTACTGTTGAAATCTTTACTGAGCCAAACTTTCAAGGAACAAGAATAGAATTAATTGGTTTCAACAACACACTTAATTTACCTATACCATATCGCCCAGGATATAAAAATATTTCTGTTAGAGTAACTTCAGGGTACGTAGCATATATTAATGTTTGTGATGAATTTAATGAAGAAGTAATGGTTTATGAAAATTCACCAAATCTGAGACTCTATTCTATTTGCACTTTAAATATTAAGGTTGATTTTGCTGTCCATAAATTACTAGCTTTTCATGGCTTTACAACTGATATACACAATAATGATTGCAAAAAAATATTTGGTCAATTTAAACTACAAATGCAAGAAAGTCGTCCCGGAGGTGGCACAACTGCTTGCATAGTAACCTCACTGAGAAGAGGAGATGAAAATCTTATAAGTGGTTATGATCAAAGAGAAGTAGTAGTATTTCAAAGAACAAGTGCAGCTAATACTAGCCAACCTACATGTAGAAGTCCTTACGTATTTGCTCGGTCACATTCTTTTAATTATCATGAATCAACTACTGGAGGTACTTTGAGTTTCGTAGTTGGAGCATCCGCAATTACTGAAAATCGAGTGAGTTTTGTTTCGTATGCCAATTTACATACGGCACATAAAATGAACGATTTAGCCACATATAATCCAGATATTCAACTTAGACCAACTCTACCAATTACAAGAACATTAGTTTCATTACCATCAGGAGAAGATACCGTGGGACCATATAAAATATTACAATTTGGTCCTTACACTAATCCAAGATCTGGTAGAGGTGATAGAGGACATTCAGTACAAATCATTCTGTCGGTTTTTTAAAATGCTCCAAAAAAAAATCATATACGAGTCTAAAATTGAACAATTGCCTTCCAATAAGATTTACATAAATGTAAAGAATATGGAGAAAGGCGATTACGAAATCAATATCATCAACCAAAATAAATTGATCAAAAAAACCACTTTCAAAAAGAAATAGATATGAAATCTAAAATTCAGAACAAATTATTAATGACATTGCTTTATAAAAGTAGTTTACTTCTGTTCTTTTTTCCGATGATAGTATTTGCTCAAGTTGGAATAAATACTACCGCACCAAAAGCAGCTTTAGACGTTGAATCAACGAATAATGGTGTTCTGATTCCGAGAGTACAATTAACCTCTATTTTAGATAATACTACGATAATTAATCCAAATACTGGACCATTAATAACTTCTACATTAGTTTACAATATGGCTCCAGCAGGAGTTGTTCCTAACAATGTGATTCCTGGTTTTTATTATTGGAATGGTTCACAATGGGTTAGCATTTCTGGTTCAGCAATTTCAGACCACGATTGGTATGAACAAGGAACTACAACTTCACCAAATACAATTACAGACAATATGTTTCATATTGGAAATGTAGCCATTGGTAAAAACATTGCTAATTTTCCACTTGATATTGAAACCACTACAAATGCTACCGCTTTTAAAAATTCAAATCTCTCAAATACATCTGGAATTACAAAAATAGGAATAGACAATTTGGTACAAACCACTTCAACCGACTCCAATATTGGAATTCGAAATGAAGTTATTGCTTCTAATAGTTTAAATACTAATTTCGGAATACAATCAACCATTTCAGGTTCTAATGAAAAGAAAGGCATTTCAAGTGCTCTTACTCACACATCAGGTTCACAAAATCAAACTGGAATTGAAAGTACAATCAACTCAACAGCAAGTACATCAGATCCTTTTATTTATAATTTTAATGGAAGTATTACTGACAACTCAAGAGGTTATTTATTTGGTTTGAATAATGTAATTACCAAAACGAACACTGCAGGAACTGTAACAGGAAATAAAAATCGAATTTTAGCTAATTCAACAGTAAATATTGGAACAGAAAATGAATTATTCCTTTCAGGAAATGGAGTTGCTTATGGAGCAAAAAACTACATATTTAGTTCTGGAGACGGAATAATTTACGGAATTAAAAATGACATTACCAATACTGGAACTGATATCAAATATGGTGTTTATAGTGATTTATCAACTTCAAATGGTGCAGACATTTATGGCAACTATAACGTATTACAAACTGGAAACCAAAGCCGTTATGGAAGTTATAATGTAATTAATAATGGAGCTGGTTTTGGATATAATTATGGTGTTTATTCTCGAGTACTTACTTCAGGTTTTGAAAATTATGCCGGATATTTTCTTGGTGATGTTGCCATTGGAAGAACGGATTCAAATAAATATATTTTACCACAAACTCGAGGTACAAACGGACAAATTATGCAAACTGATGGTACTGGAAATGTTACTTGGCAAAGCCCAAATAATTCTTTTTGGTCACTAAATGGAAATGCTGGAACAAATGCAACAACTTTATTTGGAGGCACTTTTGCAACAAACGATAATTATATTGGAACAAGTGACTATATCGATTTGTTTATTGGAACAAACAATAGACCATTACTAAAAATGAGTGCTTTCGGTAACATAGGCATTGGAATTGATAATCCTACTGCTAAGTTTCATATTTTTGACAATAGCCCATATATTTCTAGTTTCATTAATAAAAGAAATCTTTCTGGTGGACTTGGAGGAACAAGTTATGTTTCTCCTAATCTTGTTGTTATTACAACATCTACTGGAGGTGGAACGAATGAAATATATACTAATTCAGAATTTGTTGCAAATGGTGTAAATAGTGCTACAAATGTTGCTGGATTTTTTAGTGCTAGTCAAGCTGCAAATAATTACGCAATCATTGTTCCTCCAAGTAGTGGCAATATTGGTTTTGGAACAAGTACTCCTACAACAAAATTACATATTTCAAATCCAACTTCAGGTGCAATCAGAATTGAAGACGGAACACAAGCCAATGGAAACGTTTTACTTTCGGATGCCAATGGTGTTGGAACTTGGCAAAACCCAAACACATTTGCATGGTCACTAACAGGAAACACCATCAATGCCGTAACAAACTTTTTAGGATCTACTAATAACGCCGATGTGGTATTTAGAAGAAGTAATGTGCGTGCTGGTTCTATTGCGCAATTCAATACTTCACTTGGCGTAAATGCTATGGTTTCTTTAACTACAGGCACACAAAATGTAGCCATCGGAACTAATGCCTTGGATTCAAACATTATCAGTGGCGGAAATACTGCAGTAGGATATGATGCATTACAATCAACAACAGGCGATTATAATACTGCTTATGGAAATTCTGCCCTTTTTAGTTTAGCAGCTGGAACAAGTAATTGTGCTTTTGGCTATAATGCTCTAAATAATCAAACTTCAGGTATAAATAATATCGGAATAGGAACTGGTGCTAATGTTCCTTTTTCAACTGGAAACAATCAAATAAGAATGGGAAACACAGCCATTGCTTATGCCGGAATCCAAGTAGCTTGGTCAGTAACCTCAGATTCACGTTGGAAATCAGATATTCAAAAATCAAACCTTGGACTAAACTTCATCAAAAAACTAAATCCAGTTTCATATATCCGTAAAAATGATGAAAGTAAAAAAACAGAATATGGTTTTATAGCGCAAGAATTAGATAAAACATTGAATGATTTTGGCGCAATAAACAACGGAATTATCACCAAAGACGATGAAGGTATGCTTTCTGTAAGATATAACGACTTATTGGCACCGATGGTAAAGGCTATTCAAGAACTTACAGAAGAAAATGATAAATTGAAAGCTAAAAATGAAGATTTAGAAAAACGTTTAGAAAAAATAGAAGAGAAACTAAATAAATAAATTATTTATTCAACTTCTTTTCAAAAACTTCCAATAAATAAATTGTTAAAAAAACCAACATTCAAAAAAAAAGTCATGAAATCACAAAATCACAACCAATTATTAATCAAAATAATATCTAAAAACATTTTACTTTTATTACTTTTTCCGATAGTAACATTTGCTCAAGTTGGAATCAATACAACCACGCCTAATGCAGCGCTTGATGTTCAATCGACCAATAATGGTGTTTTAATACCAAGAGTTCAATTGACCTCAATTTTAGACAACACCACAATTATAAATCCAAATACGGGACCACTAGTAACCTCAACATTAGTTTACAACATGGCGGCTGCTGGAATTGCACCTAACAATGTTATTGCTGGATTTTATTATTGGAACAACTCAACTTCACGATGGATTGCAATAGCTGCAACATCTGGTTGGGAATTAGACGGAAACACAGCTATCACTTCACCGGCAGTTCCAGCTGCTTATGGAACATCAACCATTGGAGCTACTGAAAATTATATAGGTACAACTGATGCCAACGATGTAACCGTCGGAACCAATAACATTGAAAGAATGCGAGTAAAAAACACTACTGGAAATATTGGAATAGGTACTGCTAACCCAACTGAAAAAGTACATGTTTTCACTAATTCAGATGCTAATAAAAGTTCCATTTATAGTGAGGCTAGACAAATTTCAACAGGAACAGACTATGATAATATTGCAATAAAAGGTTATGGAAGAGCAATGCCAAATTGGGGTTTTGGAAATGGTGTAATGGGAATTGGAGACAGAGCCAATAGTTATTTTGCTACTGGTGTTTATGGACATTTAGGAAGTACAGCTCCTATTTTGCCTTCTTCAAATCAAGCGATTTTTGCCAATGGAAATGGTGAAACAAGTGCTGGAACAGTTTATGGAATATATTCGCAAGCCACAGGAACAGCTGGAACCAGAATTGGAGGTTATTTTACAGCTACTGGAGGTTTAAATAATTATGCCTTAGTAGTTCCAAATGGTGGCGGAAACGTCGGAATCGGAACTATCACTCCTAATCTAGCTCGATTACAAGTTGATGGAATGGTCGGAAACACAACAGCTCTTTTCAGAAGTAATTTAACTACAAGCCAAGGTATTTCAATGGTTGCCGATTGGCCTGGAATATATTTCAATTCCTATTACAACGGAGCTATTCGTTCTATGGCTGGTTCAGGTTTCACATCAATTATCAACACCGACCAATCGTCTGGTGGATTGGTTTTTCAAACCACCAATGTTGCCAATCCAGCATCTGGAACAGCAATAGCATCTGTACCAGTTAGGATGACAATATCTGGAGCTGGAAATGTAGGAATCAATGAACCTAATCCAAGTAGATTACTTCATGTAAATAGCTCCACGCCAGGAGCGGTAAGAATAGTTGACGGAACACAAGCAACCAATAGAGTTTTAACATCAGATGCAACTGGAGTTGGAACTTGGCAACAAGTTGGTATCAATAACGTTGTTGGCTTTCTAGCCTCAATCGGTGCGACTGTAAATTACTTGCAAGGTCCCTATTTACAAACTGGAGCTGGAATTAATCTTCCTCCAGGAAGATACGCCGTAAATGTAAACATGCTTATGGCAAGATTCCCTATAGTTTTAGCTCCAGATAACTCTTCTTTTTGGTTGCGTTCCTCTTTTTCTGAAAGCGCAGGAGTTAACCCAACTCCATCACTAGACATAGTTGGTTCGAACTTAATAAGTGGAAATTTACCAGGTTCAAGTTATTATGGTTTAATTACTGGCACAGTAATTATAAATAACACCTCGCTTTTAACAAAAACCTATTGGTATATAGCAGGAAATGTTGTAACCAATAATACCAGTGGGTTTATAACCAACTTTGGAGGCACTTTGTGGGCAGAAAATAACATCATCGCCTATCGTTTAAATTAATTTAGACAACTTTTGATTTTATATTGTAAGGTAAACTTTAGTTTTGTAGATTTGAGTAAAATATGCAATCGAATAGCGCTAATCCTACCTAATTGGGTGTATTGCCGCTATAACGTAGCGTCTATATACAAGTTAGCAGTAAGCTTCTGAAAAATGAACGTAAACATAGAAACCATAAAGGAATTAATTAAAAATGCAAAAACCGAAAAAGAAGGTTTAGGCAAAATAATTTATCCAATAATAGAAAAATACAACTTACAAAAAAAAGAAATTTTGGAAGTCTGTCAAATTGGTAAATTTGTCTATAAAATCGATAATGAAATAGTAATAACCGAAAAACCAAATCCGCCAAGACCAGATTTTGTAATACAATTTGAATCCAAACTTATTGGTTTGGAACATACAAGAATATTTACAGAAAACGCAACAAACTATAACAGAATAAACTCAGTCTTGGAATATTCCGAAGAAATATATAAAGGAATGTTTCCTCTCGATAAAGTTCACGCAATTATTGAAATTGTAGATGACAAACTTGATTATAAACAAAATCAAAAGAAAGAAATTGCTACGGAAATTGCGAAATATGTAAAATCCGTTAAAGAGCAAAAAGAAGCTATAAAACCAACTTATATTAAAAATGTAAGAACGACTATTCATTCACAAATTAGTTTTTCATACAAAGAGAAAAATTGGCAAAGTGGATATTTAACAAAAGAACGTTTAGAAAAAGAAATACGGAAAAAGGAAACAAAAATAAAGATTTATAAAAAGGACGAAAAAGAACTATCTGAATATTGGTTAGTGTTATTAATTGGTTCTCTTTCATCTGCATCTTACGAATTAAATGAAAATGAAAATTACGAAACTAAATCAGAATTTGACAGAGTTTATTTAATGGCTGATTTTGATGCAAAAATAGTTAGAGTTAAATAGAAAATAAAGCCTACTGCTAACAGCGGTTTAGCACCATTACGCCTGTAAGGTATTGATTTTACTGATATTTCTCTTTCTCAAAATCCAATAAGTACAACATAAGTACAACAAATTAGAACTTATTTACAAAGCTGTAAATCCCTTTATTATCAATCTGCGCTTGACGATTTAAATCTAAGAATTCTCCTATCCTACTACAATAATATTGACTTGTTGCTTTTGCATACCCATTGATCAAAAGCAAATCATTTAAACATTCTCCTCCTGGAAGGATTACATATCCTAATTGTCTATTCCAATAGTCGTAATAGTTCTCCTGTTCTGTAATGATTGTAACAATCGTTTTAGGCGGTGCAACCGACAAAACGAACTGTAAGGACTGCAAACCAAATTGAAGCAGTAAATGAGCTGGTAAATGGCTTTTCTCTTCGTCCTCAATCATCTTTCTATTAATCTTTACTTCTGGTGCATCCAAACCATAAAGACGGATTTCTTTTTTCATTTGAGTGAAACGATTGCAAATGATGATGCTATCTCCATCAAGCACTTCTTCAATTTGCCAATGGGTTTCCACTATATACGGTGCTTTTGCGTTGTATTGCATTGATTTTCAATGTTTTAAGTTATTGATAATCAAAGATAATCATTGAACTTTGTTAAATCAAAATTCATTAATTATTAACGTTTTAAAATTTAAAAAAATGGCAAGACAAAAAGGCGCTTTAAAGTATGTAGGAACTCTAGGTGATGTTCGACACTTTAAAATTAAAGGACAGGAAGGCTACTTTGCAGGCATGGTAGGCGGACCAACAGGTGACCAAGTTTTAACTGCACCTGAATTTGAGAGAACTCGTGAGAATATGAACGAATTTGGTGCTTGCGCCAAAGCTGGAAAAGCAATTCGCACAGGATTATCTCAATTGATGAAACAAATGGCAGACAGCCAAGTAACTGGAAGATTAACTTCTATTATGAAGAAAATCAACCTTGAAGACCAAACAGAAGCGAGAGGTTATCGTAAAATCGAAATCTCAACACAAAGAAATTACCTTAAAGGTTTTGAATTTGACAAAAACGTTTCTTTCAATGGTATTTTCAATGCTCCATTTTCTGTAACTCATGGAGTTGACAGAGAAACAGGTGATTTGGTGGTTCCTGCTTTTAATCCATTGAATTTGGTTAATGCTCCTTCAGGTGCAACGCATTTCAGATTAATTACAGCTTTAACAGTTGTAAGTGATTTTGAATACAATGCAACCACAAACAGCTATGATCCAATGGATGCAGCATTGAATGAAGTAAACAACATTCAATACTCTGGGTATTTGGATTTGTTTAGTCCTGTTCCTCTTACAACAATTACAGCAACATTACCAAATGCTGCTGTACCAACTGCAAATACTTCAGTATTGCAATGTATCGGAATAGAATTCTATCAACAAGTTGGAGCAAATTACTACTTGTTTGCAAGTGGCAACTGCTTAAAAGTTGAGGACGTTTTCTAAAAGAAAATCCTAAAGATTCCTCACCAAAAGTGAGGAATTTTTTATTTAACTTCAAATCTATTCATCCAATGAAAAGCAAAATAATAAGAATAGCACAGGGTAAAAATAGCACGTTAAGTCAGTTGTATATCAATGATATTTTTCAATGCTATTTGTTAGAAGATAAAATCAGAGCTGAAAAGGTTCCAACACAAACTGCCATCCCATCTGGAGCTTTTACTTTAAAATTAAATACTCAAGGTGCAAAAAATGTAAACTACAAAAAAGCATTTGGAAAGCTTCACCAAGGAATGATTGAAATTACCGGAATTCCAAATTTTAGTTTTGTTTACATCCACACCGGAAACACCATCAAAGAAACTGCTGGATGTCTGCTTTGTGGTTTTGGTTTCACTTTTACTGAAGGTGAATATGTAGTTACTCAAAGTGTTGCAGCTTATAAAATGGTATATCCGAAATTGGTTAACCTGGCCAAAAGCACTTCAAACAAAATCGTAATTGAAAATAATTTTCAATTTTAAAATCAGCTCGCAATGGAAAATATAAATAATATCACGGTGCTTTTTGGCTCTCTAATTAGTGTTCTGCTTTCAGTTGTGGCTTATTTTATCAAGCAATTACACACCGATTTCAAAAGAATGGAGAAAGATTTGGTTGAAGTAAAAACTATGGCTTTAATCATTAAAACCGAGTTCAAAAGTGGCAATGATTTATTAAACCATAAAGTAGAATACCTAGAAAAACGAGTTCAAACATTAGAAATTTCAATTTTTAAAAATCAAGACAATGAAAAATAAAAATATGAGTGTTGTTGAGCGTGTGAAAGCTCCAACGCCAAAATGGTTCAAAGTATTAAGAACCATCGGAATCACTTTAGCTTCTGTTGGTGGTGCAATATTAGCTTCTCCTGTTGCTTTACCTGCTGGAATTGTAACCGCAGCAGGTTATTTGTTACTTGGTGGAACTGTTGTTTCAGCAGTTGCACAAACTGGAGTAAAATCGGAAGAAGAACCGAAAATTGCACCTGAAGAAAAAGTAGAATAATAAAAAAGAATTGCTTCAGTAAACAAATTAAGCTCCGTAAAACGGAGCTTTTTTAGTTTATAACCTTGCTTAACTATGCTTTGCATCGTTTTTATCCGATTTATTTAAGCGGTGCGTTTATATTGCTTTTATGTTGCACTCAAATAGCTTACAAAGTGCAAAAAAGTAGATTCAATTCTTTTCAAAATCAAATCATCGGTTGCAGTAGCGGTGCAGAATTACTCTGCGCATATCGTTTATAAGGTTTAGATTTTCATGGAAACGTTTTTCGCTTTGTTCCAGAAGCTTTAATGCTTGAACGCTTTTAACGTGTTGTTCGTGGTCTTTTATCTCTTGATTGACTTTCATTGAAAATTCCTTTCTAATGTCTTGTAAGCTCAAAAATGGGATTACTGAACCTTTAAGGAATTGATGCCAAAATTTTGTTTTCCAAAGTGCATAAGCAGTTAAATTGATGGTATCAAAATCAGATTCATTTTCAAAAATGATAACGAAACTGTTTGTAAATGGCTCTTTTTGTGGCTTTCCGCTGTTCATCCCTTTGTTAAGTAGGAATAAATGCGGTTTTGTGTAAATATTG